>JACQVM010000039.1 GCA_016209785.1 Candidatus Melainabacteria bacterium
ACCCTGACCTAGCTAGTGTGTACTTCAACAGGATTAAGACTCTTGAGGAGTTACTTGCATCCAAGATAGCAAATTGAGCGTCATGGAAACAGTCAGTGCTACCTCTTGATAAAATTGATGTGCTATGTCTGTATAGATGCAGCAAAGTGGCTAAGTGGCCACAAAAAGGTAACCAAGAATCCAAAGATCAGCCGAACGACTGATTAACTATGCACATGAAGGATGGTGGAGAAGAAACCCAAGCCTTTGACAATAGTTAAACAAGGTATAGGAGTGTTCGCACAGCAATCTCATGGGTAATGAACAACTAACTCACGCAGACGACAGACTAATTGAGTTTGCGCTAAATGTGTTGGGACCTAGATGGACCAGCTCAGTTTTAGTTGAATTGTTTTGTGGCAAAAAGCGCACTACTGAGCTATTGAAGGCCTTACCAGGACTAAGTGCAAAGACTCTATCTGAAAGGTTGCGGCGCCTACAAGAACTTGAATTGATATCACGAACAGTCTATCCAGAAGTACCACCAAAGGTAGAATATGAGTTAACTGACGAAGGTAAGAAACTTCTAGATGCATTGGTTGTCCTAAGAACACTAGGACAACGATGCATAGCTAGCCAGGCAGCCAACAAGAATGGACACGAATAAACCATGCCCTCCAATTGTCGATTTTAGCCGGTCACCATTCCTGGTTCTCTGGGAACTTACCCGTGCATGCGCTCTAGCATGCCAACATTGCCGTGCCAAGGCCATGAGGCAAAGAAATCCAGAGGAACTTTCAGAAATAGAGTGTACAAAGTTGCTAGAAGATCTTAAAGCCTTCGGCAGGCCACTTTTGGTATTAACTGGCGGTGACCCCATTCAAAGACCGGATGCATTTAACATTATCCAAGAAGCGTGCCATCAGGGTTTCACTGTAGCCATGACACCAAGTGCTACACCGTCTGTCACCAGAGATGTAATTGCCAAGTTAAAAGACTCCGGACTAACACGTTTAGCTATTAGCATAGATGGACCTGATGCTGAAACCCATGATGCTTTCAGGCGGGTTGCCGGCTCTTTTACCTGGAGCAAGTCTATCCTGAACTGGGCTCGAGAGTTTGGTTTACCAATTCAAATCAACACTACCATGTGTCGACACAATCTGGAATGTTTTGCGAGCATAGCGGAGTTTGTTGAGCACGAGCAAGCAGTCCTATGGAGCGTGTTTTTCTTGGTTACGGTAGGGCGGGCACGTCCAGAGTTGCAAATTACTGCAGACCAGGCAGAAGCTCTGCTTAGACGGATGGCTCAACTTACAGTAACTGCTCCTTTTGATGTCAAGTCAACAGCTGCACCACAGTTTAGACGAATCCTAATTGAGCAGTTCACCAACATAGAAGAGTCGACCAACAAACTAACAGCACCATGTAAGAGCAAGTGTGACTCTGGCAGTTCCGTCGGACAGGCTGTCATGAGCAAGCTCAATCCAAAGCTGCATTTAGGTTCTTTGCGCTCTTACCAATCAGTCAATGACGGTAAAGGACTATTGTTCATTTCACACACAGGTGACGTCCAGCCAAGCGGATTCCTACCAATTAGTGCTGGCAATATTCGAGAAGAATCGGTCGTGTCGATTTATCGAGACAATGTACTTTTCAAGTCTCTTCGAGATCCATCCCTTCTAAAGGGCAAATGTGGCTCATGCCGATATCGCGTTGTCTGTGGTGGCTCAAGAGCTAGAGCTTATGGTGAGTCTGGTGACTACTTGAACCAAGACAACCTATGCAGTTTTCAGGACTTGAAGTCAAACCCCCGGCGTTAACGCCGGGGTCTCCTCACATCTGTCTTGGACAACGCTAATTTGTTGCATTAGTGGGTCAGCTATGGCAGCAAGAACTTGACTTCTTGTTCTCATTTAAGATGTCATTTACTCGGGACAGGTTGGCCATCATTGACGGAAAGCCAAGTGTGGTGACCCCGAGGATCATTGCATGGCGAATCTCCTCGGCGCTTAAGCCAGCCTCTATAGCCCGGCGACAGTGAGCATGCACTGCACCTTCAAGACCTGCTCCTGCTGCAATAGCCAGTCTAACCAAAGCCACCTCTTTCTTGCTTAACGGCCCTGAATCACGTGCAGCATTGCCAAGTGCCTCATAACTGTTAAAAACATCGCCATAGAGTTGCTTAAACTCAAGAAAAGACTTTGGAAGTTGACTCATAAGATTCACCTTTGTTACTACTTAAACTGAAACATACATCTGTACAGGGAGATTCTCCAAAGCCGTATCTCATCCTAGAGGAGGGTTAGCCAAAAGTTTATCATGCCTAAGAGCATGAGGTTACTTCATTCGACTGATGGCAAAGCACTACAAGCAAGTAAAAATGGACTAGGCGGTTGCAAAATCGTTTGTAGATATTCTATCTAGTTTTAAGAGCAGGCTTATGAGCATTGAGTCACCAGTTCCACAATCAGAAACAATTCGGTCTCACGGCTATCCCAAATCTGACCTAACTGGCTGGAACCCTGAAGATAAGAATCAATGGCAAGCTTATGGCAAAAAGATTGCCTTCCGTAACCTTTGGATTTCAGTTCCATGCTTGTTGTGTGCTTTCGCCGTATGGATGTACTGGGGAGTCATTACTGTCCAGATGCTCAACTTAGGTTTTCCCTACAGCAAAGAGCAGCTATTTACCTTGATGTCTATCGCTGGACTTTCAGGAGCAACACTTAGAATCCCATCTACGTTTTTCATCCGCATGGCTGGTGGACGTAATACGATATTCTTCACCACAATGCTTTTAATCCTACCAGCGCTTGGGACCGGCATTGCCCTGCAGGACAAAGAAACACCATTATGGATATTTCAGATGCTGGCCCTTTTGTCCGGCATTGGTGGCGGTAACTTTGCCTCATCAATGTCCAATATAAGCTTTTTCTTTCCCAAGAAAGTACAAGGACTATCGTTGGGATTAAACGCAGGAATTGGCAATTTTGGCGTAACTACTATGCAGATTTTAGTTCCGCTGGCAATGACCCTGGGGGTTGCCGGACAGGAACCAATGATTCTTAAGACAGCCAGTGGTACCCTAATTGGTAAAATTCCAGCCGGCGCACCAACCTTTATTCAAAACGCAGGGTATGTTTGGGTCCTCATATTGATACCGTTGGTAGTATTGGCCTGGTTTCTCATGAACAATATCCGGGATGAGCACGTCTCCCCCGACATCGGCTCTCCACTAAATTCCATCACCAAGATTGCTGGCATGCTTGGTATTGGCATGCTTACTTCAGCATTAGGATGCTGGGCCTTGTTACCAGCCAAGTCCGGTGGCCTTGGGATAAGTCAATGGCTAGTGTTACCCGCAGTTATAGCTGCTACCGTGTTTCTGCTTAAGCTTCTCCCAGGCAAGATCAAACCAATTCTAGATAGGCAGTATAAGATTTTCAACAATGTACACACATGGGTCATGACCTTAATTTACACAATGACCTTCGGTAGCTTCATAGGTTATGCAGCTTCATTTCCGTTAGCAATCCAAGTAATCTTTGGTTTCTGCCATATCCCTGGCGCTGATGGAACAATGGCACATACAACTGCCAATCAAAATGCACCAAGTGCACTCACGTATGCCTGGATGGGAGCATTCATAGGCGCCTTCATCAGACCAATTGGTGGATTGTTAGCTGACAAGCTAGGTGGTGCACTCATTACCCAGGTTATCTCTGTGGTGATGGTAGCAGCTGCTTGCGGAGTATCTTACTTCCTGAGACTAGCATACCAGTGCGCCACGCCCGAGCAGTATTTCATACCATTTTTCCTTCTATTCCTGGTGCTATTTCTTGCCTCTGGTATTGGTAATGGTTCAACCTTCCGTTCTGTCGCTATGATTTTCAATAAGGAGCAGGCAGGACCTGTGCTTGGGTGGACCTCAGCAATTGCTGCTTATGGAGCCTTTATCATTCCAAAAGTCATTGGAGAGCAAATTGAGAAAGGTACACCAGAATATGCCCTTTATGGATTTGCAGCGTTCTACCTTATATGTGTTGGACTTAATTGGTGGTTTTATCTAAGACCAGGGGTCGCATTCAAGAATCCCTAATGCAGACTCAACAATCATTCCTAATGTCTCAAAATACAAAGGCTATTTCCGTTCTTACTGTGAACACACTGTCATTTGTTGTGTGTTTTGCCTGCTGGATGTTGTATGGCGTTTTGATTACTTTCCTTGTAGACAACGGTCTGTATAGTTTTGATAAAGCACAAATGGGTTGGCTAATAGGCACCCCGGTGCTTACTGGTTCTCTAGTGCGTCTTCCTGTAGGAATGTGGACAGATCGCTACGGCGGACGGATTGTATATGCGCTTATCATGCTCGTATCGGCTATCGCCATGTATTGCGTAAGCTTTTGCAATTCTTTTAACGAGTTTCTCATTGCTGGACTAGGCTTTGGTTTAGCCGGCACTTCTTTTGCTGTTGGAATTGCCTACACTTCTGTATGGTTCTCCAAGGAGCGTCAAGGTACAGCCCTAGGAATTTTTGGAGCTGGAAATGCCGGAGCAGCAGTCACTAGCCTTGGTGCCCCACAACTTCTGGCGTACCTCACTAACAATGGGCAACACCTTGAGGCATGGCGTCAGCTCCCACAAATCTATGCTCTTGCTCTTGTTGTAATGACAGTTGTTTTCTGGGTATTTTCTCACCCTAAAAAGGTAGAACGCGAAGCTGGTTTTACAATTGCCCAACAACTAGCTCCACTGAAAGTAACAAGAGTCTGGCGGTTTGGACTTTATTACTTCCTTGTTTTTGGTGGATTTGTTGCCCTTTCGCAGTGGCTGATTCCGTATTATCTAAATGTCTATAGTATGTCACTTGCTACTGCGGGACTAATGGCTGCTGTCTTTAGCTTACCTTCAGGCGTCATCCGGGCAATTGGGGGCTGGATGTCCGATTTCTGGGGAGCTAGAGCAGTTATGTATTGGGTACTAGGATCTTGCTTGATTGCTTGTGTCTTGCTATCGGTTCCTCGCATGGACATTATGTCTCCAGGCGAGGGGGTTATGGCACTTAAGAAAGGCACAGTCACAAGCGTCACCGCAAGTGAGATTGTCGTTGATGCAACGAAATACAAGCTAAGGGCTAAGGAAACAAATGACCTCATTACTTATGCTTCCGAGCACGAGGACATTATTGTTTGGCCAACCTTTACCTTTTGGCATGACCCAGTAGTAAAAGTAGGTGAGACGGTTCAAAAGAAACAATTGCTTGCCCGCGGCGTCACACATATCTTTTTCCAGGCCAACGTTTGGATCTTCACCATTCTTGTGCTCATAGTTGGTATAGCAACTGGTATTGGTAAAGCAGCCGTTTACAAGCATATTCCTGACTACTTCCCGAAAGATGTAGGTGTGGTCGGAGGTATTGTAGGTGTCATCGGCGGACTAGGTGGTTGGGTTGGACCCATTATTTTTGGAACAATACTAAACATCACCGGAGTCTGGACTACTTGCTGGATGTTTTTCGTCATTCTCATTGTCGGGTGTCTGGCATGGATGCACTGGACAATTACACGCATGATGAATGAGAAAGCCCCAGATATTGCCCGTGAAATTGAACTAGAAACTACCGCATAGCAGTTCCATGCAAATCAAACAGCAACTCCAAAGCATCAGAGTGCTGCAGGAGTCTTTGTACATCACGGGTTGCCTTTAGCCTTGTAGTAGGATGATGCAAGATTTGATTGATAATGGCTTTGCTAATTTCCTCAATTTTCAAACAAGAGCTTCCCTCAGGGAGGATACCAATACAAGTTCGTTTGGTCGCCATCTGCTCCAGTCTAATGGCTTCAATTTTTTCTCTGAGCTTGTTAATGGTTGGTACCACTAACAGAGAACGCTGCCACGAGTGATATCGGTCCAATGTCTCCTGTACTATCACTTCCACCTCTGTGATAAGAGCCTCGCGGGCTCTTAGATTTTCTTGCACAATAGTGGCCAGTGCATCAATGTCGTACAACTGGACTGAGGACAAGCCTATCAAGCTAGGATCAACATTTCTTGGTACAGAAATATCAATAATTAAAGGCTTGCCAGAAATGTTCTGTTTTGCCAACTCGGACTCTGTAATTAAATGGTATGAGGCACTGGTTGCTACAATAACTAAATCTGCCTCAGAAACCAGCTTGTGACGCTCCGCAAAGCTTGTAACACAATGAATGTTCTTGCCCTGCAGGTGGTTAATTTGGCAAAACCTAGTCATACGATCTGGAGTACGGTTCAACCACCATAATGTACCCGCGCTAATTTCATTAAGCATATGCTTTATACAAAGCTGGGCCATCTTGCCAGCACCTATTACAACAACTGTCTTGTTTTGTAATGATCCTAAAACATTCCTGGCTAGCTCAATTGCAGCAGTTCCGATGGACACAGCTCTGCGACTCATAGAGGTTGCTGAACGAACTCGTTTACCACAATTCAGAGCCAACTTGAAGAGCTCACTAAGAACTTGACCAGCAGTTCCAGCAGCCAAGGCAGCATTTAGTGCTCCCTTAATTTGGGACATAATATGTCCCTCACCAACTACCATGCTATCGAGACCACTAGCAACGCGGAGAAGATGCAATACCACATCATCACGCAGGAGTTTAAAATTTGGTTTTAGTATCTGGTGGTCTGGTATCTTCTGCACAGACAAAAAGAAAGACTCAAGCTCCTGAAGTCCAGCATAAATATCTGAGACCAACGCATATGCTTCAATTCGATTGCAGGTTGAAAGCAAAACTGCTTCCTCAACATGAGGAAGATCACCCAATGCCTTAAGAGCATGCTTGAGACAAGTCTCAGGAATAGCAAAACGTTCACGAATTGCTAAAGGTGTGGAATGATAATTAAGTCCGCAAACCAATAAAT
>JACQVM010000297.1 GCA_016209785.1 Candidatus Melainabacteria bacterium
ACACTCTTATATCCACAATGACCGACCCCTTGGACATGCTTGGCACTGTTTGACCCCAGAATATATTGAAATTTCAAGGAAAAAATGGGGAAAATACGAAAGCAGAGCTGCAAATGCTCAGTTTGAGCAGACTTGTTCTCATAATAGACTCCAATACTTAGTTCCCAAGACAATCTAGTCTTAAACAGCACCTCAAGTCAAACTTTTTTAACGGTCCTGCCCCTCATGTCCTGGGATAATCATGCAATGGCAACACAGGTGACATAGGTAGTGAGTGTGCAAGGATAATTGTTGTGAGAGAAGTTTATCTAGACAACGGTGCTACTAGCTTTCCTAAACCTGAATCTGTCTATCAAGCAATTGATCACTTCATAAGAAGGTGCGGAGGAAGCCCGGGACGGGGATCACATAGAAAAGCTAGAGAAGCAGAAGAAATAGTTGCTCAATCTCGCTCAAGGCTTGCCCGGCTATTTGGGGTACGCAACGCAGCTAGAATTGTTTTTACCAGTGGCTGTACAGAATCTCTGAATCTTTCTATAAAAGGTGTTCTTAAATCAGGAGATCACGTAATAACAACGGATCTCGAGCATAACGCCATGGCACGCACATTGTGGAAGCTAAAGAAGAGGCTAGGCATAGATATCTGTGTGGTAGAAACAAGCAGCGAGGGATGCCTGGATGCTGGAAAGATAGAGAGGGCAATAAACGCCAGAACTCGCCTTATTTGCTCAGTACACGCCAACAATGTTATGGGCACCATCTTACCTATTTCTGAGATTGGCAAGATAGCTAGATCCAAAGGGGTTCTCCTTTTGGTGGATGCAGCTCAAACAGCAGGTGTACTGCCAATAGACGTAGAAGAGTCCCAGATAGATCTGCTCGCCTTTACAGGGCACAAGGGACTGCTTGGACCACCAGGAACAGGGGGGCTCTACATTCGTGAAGGAATTGATGTTGAGCCGCTTAAGGAAGGAGGAACTGGCATCAAATCAGAAAGCCTAGAGCACCCTCATCAGGTGCCAGAAGCATATGAGGCAGGAACAATCAACGCACCAGGTATTGCAGGGCTTGGGGCTGGGGCTCAGTTTATTGAGCAAGAAAGCACTGCCAAGATAAGGTCTCACGAGCTCACCCTTAATCAGCAGTTTATGGAATCGGTAGCAACTATCAACAGGGTAAGAGTATACGGACCACGTGATTTCAACATAAAGGTAGCAATAACACTAGTAAGCTTGGACGGCTTAGATCCATTTGAGGTAGGGCAACTTCTCGACCGAAAGTTTGGCATTATGGTCAGAACAGGACTACAATGTTCTGTTTGGTCACACCAAAAGCTCGGAACAGAAGGTAAAGGAGCTATACGATTTTCGTTTGGCTACTTTAACACCTCTGAAGATGTTGACTATGCTACGTATGCCTTGCAAGAAATAGCTAAGGCAACTTATTCAGTACCAGTTTTATCTAAAGCATAAGTACATAAAGGGACTAGACATATGGCGCGGTATTTTATCAGTGCTGGTTGGCCATACTTGTATGATGTGCCAGGACTGCACAATTGTATTCCCATGCTGTTTGGTGATGTTTATGCCCGCTTCTTCCGGTTGATGGGAGACGAAGTTTTTTTCCTAAGCGGAGCCGACGAGCATGGTGCACGTATAGAGTTTATGGCTCGGGGTTATGGTAAGAAACCACAAGTATTGGTAGATGAAAAATACCTTGAGACAATACCGTTACTGAAACAATTAGGGCTATCTTTTGATCAATTCGGGCGTACCACCAATACCAAGCACAAAGAGTTTGTTAGAAAGTTAGTTGGACAACTGATTGACAAACAAAAGGTAACGCTTAAAAAACAACCGGTGCCATATTGTGTGGCCTGTAATCTCTATCTTCCTGATCGATTTATTGAGGGTCAGTGTCCTTTTTGTAGCGAAGCTAGTTACGGCGGCCAATGCAACAATAAGAAAAGCTGTGGCAGGATTATTGAATCAGTCGACAATGGTCACTGCGCTATTTGTGGTGGCACCTATGAGCTTAGGGAAAGGTTGCATGCCATGTTTCCCTTATCCAGTTGGCGTGAGACAGTTGCTCCTGCAATTAGGTGCGATGGTCAACACGGCATCACAGTACAAAAACGAGTCATAGAGACATTTGATACGGTAGATGAGGTCATGCTGACCCGTGATTCCTGGGGCATTGATATCCCATTAGAAAACGGCACCAACCAGTCTGTATATTCTTGGGTAGATTCCCTATTAGGGAAAGTTTCATTTGTAGCCTTTTCTGGGCCAACAGCTGAGGCAGACTTTTGGAAGGACGATGATACAAGGCGAGTATTTTTCCTTGGCATGGATGGAATACCTTTTTACGGTGCACTTTTCCCATCACTGCTGCTAGCTGCCCAGGATGGTTATTCAGTAGCTAACTGGACAATCATTCCCAACGAAGTACTCATTTATGAAGGAGGGGTATGCTCCAAATCAACCGGTCGGGGCATCTGGTTAAGTGAAGCACTGAAAGTAGCCAAGGCAGATTTTTGGCGCTTTTCCCTCTTTTATAGCTACGCAGAGGCAGAACGTGATATTGATTTCCAGTGGAACAAGTTTGCTGGTGCCATAAACCGCTACTTGATAGATGGCTTAGAAGCCAATGTTGAAAGATTGATTTCTGCACCACCTAATGGCACAGATCTAGAG
>JACQVM010000298.1 GCA_016209785.1 Candidatus Melainabacteria bacterium
GGTTAGCGGTGAGCTGGGAAAGTGACTCTACCGTAGAATCATTAAGTCCAAGATTAAGGATGGTGTCCATCATCCCTGGCATGGAGAACTTAGCGCCTGATCGGACAGAAAGTAAAAGTGGCTTTTCTATATCTCCTAGCTTTCTTCCTAACTGAGACTCTATTTGCTTCAGCTTGTCCTGAATTTCTTGAAAGAGTCCTTCGGGTAGTTTTTGTCCATTGTTGTAATAGTCACGGCAGCAGGTTGTAAGAATGGTTAACCCTGGGGGTACATTGACACCCGCTTGGGTCATTTCCGCTAGTCCAGCACCTTTGCCCCCAAGCTTCTCGCGCATCAGCGCATGGTCACCTTCATATATTTGCGATGCCTCTGAAAACAAGAACACCCGTGCTTGGCTTACCGTTTGCTGGGTGGTTTGGCTTAGTCCTTTGGTGCTTAACATAGGTTCTTGTCCTCTTATTAGTTACTGATAGTCAAGGGCTCCCATAGCTACTGGCGTAAGTACAAAAAAATTTCACTGGAAGTTTCTTCAATTGCTTTTGCTGAAACATCAATGGTATGACACTTGAGCTCACGGAATAACTTCTTGGAATGACGCACCTCTTGCCTAATTTTGTCTGGGTCAGCATAATCCGTGTCCGAGGGCATGCCTAAAGATTGAGCTCGATTGGAGCGAATGTCCTGAAGCAGATAAGGATCAATGGTAAGTCCAATAATTTTTTGTGGTGGGACCTGGAACAATGGTAGTGGTGGGTCAACTCCTAAAATGATGGGTACATTGGCAGCTTTAAGCCCATAGTGGTGTGCTAGATACATGCAGTTGGGTGTCTTGCTGGTTCTGGAAACTCCGGTGAGTACAACATCAGCTTCTACCATGCCTTCCGGGTTTTTTCCGTCATCGTACCTGATGGCAAAATCTACTGCCTCAATGCGCTTAAAGTAAGTTTCGTCAAGCAAATGTAGGCGGCCGGGCTGGGACAGCGGCTTGGCGCCCGTCAAGTGAGAAATGCTGCTAATTAAAGGTCCTAATAAGTCAATAGTAGGAATTTTGTGTTTGGCAGCTTCAGCTTCTAAGGTTTCCCGATATTCAGGCAAGACAAGGGTGTAGGCAATGACAGCCCGTCCAATGGACAACTCGCGCACCAAGCCAGCAATTTGTTGACTGCTACGTACTTGCGGCAGTCGGTAAATGCTAGCTTGTCCAGGGGGAAACTGAACAAGCGCAGCTCTGGCAACAGCCTCGGCAGTCTCTCCACTGGAATCAGAGACAGTAAAGATTATGAGCTCATGCCCGCCAACTGACAATTTGTTATCCACAGTTGCTGGATTTAACACTTTCAATCTTAGTGATGGCTCTAGTGTCCTTTGTGTAGCACACTTGCGCTTAAATTAAATGAGAAGCACTTAGACGGACAAGCTAAGGTTAAGGGCTTCAATTACTGGTAAAAGGTCAAGTGTGCACGAGGTAGTTTTAATGAGATTGCCCTGATTTACGGCTGGCACGCTTATCGAGGGACTATAAGGTAGACAACCAATCAAAGGTACCCGGGTACGTTCGAATAGAGCTAAGGCGAGTGTATCTACAGTGAGACCGGTGCTTGCATAGAAATTATTTTGAATAGTTGTTTCTACTGTAACCAGCCCAATGACAGGTAAACCACGTGACAGCAAATAGACGGTGTTGAAAAGAAGTTTCTCAATTAAGTCCTCGGTTGTGCTTGCCACAAGTAGGCATGGCCAAGATAGTTCTAAAGCAAAATCTGCTGTGTCTTTCCAAGTGCTATTGGCTTGCATGATGGGTGTTGCTGTGGAGCCTGGCAACTCAACTAAAGTTGTTTGTCTGACGCTGGTCACAATGCGTATTGCTTCAGCCCAAGCAAAGTTAGAAAGGTGTCCTGGTTTGTCAAGGTATTGGACTGGATAGGTAAGCGGGGTATGGCTAATAGAACTAATAAAGGTAAGCTCGCTTTTGCTTAGGTTTTTGTCTCCCAAGCAGATAGGCTTCATTGCACTAGCTGGAAAGCCTTCTTCTTGTAGGCTACAAGCAAGCCCTGTCAGCACAACAGTTTTGCCACAGGCAGGGCCAACCCCTAGTATAACCAAGCCAGGTCTACCTGTATTTTTGACCTTCAAAATCTTCTCGCCTACTTGATGTCTGTTGCTACGGAAGTAAAGGCAATCTTTCCCTTGAGGATCTCTAAAGCTTTCTGTAGCTGAATGTCCTTCATGTCTTCAGGGGCCCTTTTGCTGAGTGGTCCTTCAGGGTCAAGCCACCAAGGTCCTTTCCCCTCTTTATAGTCCTTTTCTGTTAGGCTGACCGTGTAGTCAGGACTAATGCCCTTTTTGTTGATATCTACATCATTGGGGGTTAAGTATCGAGCAATGGTTATGTTTACCCCAGAGCCATCTTCTAGACGATTGATTCCTTGCACCAACCCTTTGCCAAAGGTTTGTTGACCTATCAGCACTGCTCGGCCGTTGTCTTTTAGAGCACCACCTGTAATCTCGGAAGCACTGGCGCTTCCTTGATTTATAAGAACAACGACTGGCTGATGAGTAAATGGCTTACCATCGGACATGGCTGGCGTCTTATAGCCATCTCTGTCTACAGTAGACACAATGTTGCCATTATTAAGGAACATATTAGCAATATCAATGGCATTGGTAAGCAGTCCCCCTGGATTATCACGCAAATCCAGGACAATGCCCTTAGCGTTGGCAAGCTTTGTGAGTGCATCTTTCATTTCCTTGTTGGCCTGTTGAGAGA
>JACQVM010000314.1 GCA_016209785.1 Candidatus Melainabacteria bacterium
CACCAGAAAACCCCCTCTCTCCAACCATAAGAACTGCCGCTAAGGGAAGCTACATGTGCAAGGCAATGTTTAACTTTCCTAGAATGCATGCTGGAGATTGTTACTTGGTTGTCCCAGGCAAAAGCTGGATGACGCTTCCGCCATTGGGGCCGACCATTGCCTGGCCAATTCACGCTACCATAGAGACCATCAAGCCCGATTGTATGGTCTGGGAGGAGTCAGGAAAGGTTCTTGGCATCATTGACTTTTCTGCTCGTGTTACCTTAAGACAAATTCAGGTAAACAGGCAGCACACACAGTACGCGGAGCTTCTAGTGCAACCTTGCATCAAGGGCATCCCCTGGTTGCCACGCTTGCGCAAGGTGTACTACATCATCGACTCCGTCAAAGATTACTTAAAGCTGTGTGGTGGGGGTGACAGCTATCCCAGTACGTTCACCCAGTTTGCCGACGGGTCAGTTCATTTTAGATTTGTGCTGCCTTTGGGTGCCAAGGTCGACAAGTGGGTGGCGCGCGCTCACCGCCAGGAGCAACTTACATACACCAAACCAGAATAGGGGAAACATTCATGTACATCGAAAGCCACTACATACTGGAAAACAAATCAGCAATCAAGACAGGACTGCGGTTCATGGGCAGCCACCCGCTGCGGCCGATGATCGAGAAGGTCTTGCGTGATGCTGCAAACAAAGACAAAGTCTACATTGATGATGATGACATCCGCGCACATAGGGACGACATTGAGGAGCTGCTGGCTAGCGGACAGGTTCCTTCAGAGGTTGCGCGCAAGTTCCGGAAGGTTTTGCGCGATGGTGATAGCTCCGATTCCATAGATTGCTCTGACTGCTCTGGGCGCTCGAGTTATAGTCGTAACCCCGGGTATACCGGGCCTTTTGAGGCCATTGGGGATAACGTTGCAGGAACCCCCGGGCGTGTCCTAGGAGCGTGCGCCGACATTCCGATCAAGGTTGTCGATGCGTTCTTTGGAGGTCTTTTTGGTGGTGGATCAAGACGACGGCGCGGGGGCCGGCGCAGATACCGGTAGGTCCTAGTGTCCCGTCGCGTAAATCCCTTTAAATTTGGATATTTTGGCTTTAATTCGCTCGGCTGAGGCTGTCCATGCTAAGCCCAGTGCTGAGAACGCACACCGGCTCGGGCGGGGCATGGACACCCCGTCCCTTTGGCCATCAAATACAACACGGAATGGAACAAACAATGGATACACCGATAGAGTCAATCCTGGAGAAGTACGATGCACTCCAGCGTTCCAAGGACGAGGCAGCAGGATATCAGGGGAATGGTTCCTCCATCCGCCAGCGAGTCCTCGAGTCCTTCGGAGGACTTGATCAGGCCACACAGCACATCCAGCAACAGATCAAGCAGAATGAAGGGCAAGTCCCAGGCAACGCACAGCTCATCAAAGATGCAGACGAGCACATGGCAAAGCAAGATTGCAAGCAAGCCAAGGTAGCGCTGATGGAAGCACTTGTCGAGCTTGCCATGTTCAGCCCCAGCGACATCAAGAACAGACTGATTGCTGGTGCGCTGGGCCGTCTCCTGGCTCGGGCTCGGACCGAAGAGAAAGTCTCAGAAATACAGGACTTGCGGGCAGCGCTCACCAAGATCGAGCAGGAGCTGCCTTGGGAATCGCAGGACGACGAGGAGCACGATCTGGTGGCAGACGCGCTGAAGGGTAATCGCAATGCCATGCAGGCGATTGACAAAGAGCTTTCACGCATTCGCAGAGAATGCCCGCTCGACGCGCTTGTAGACCAAGCAGAGACTGCTAGCGACAGCAGAGACTACGTCAGGGCAGAGAGCTTGCTTCGCCAGGTTGTAACAAGCATTTCTGGGACATACCTTGGTGACGCGCAGATGAGGGTCTTGCGGTGTGCTGCCGGAGACCTCTACCGCCTTCTTAAGAAAACTGGCAGGGCAGCAGAAGGACAGCTGTATGAGGATCTCCAAGACAGGCTTCACGTGGAGCTTGGCTACGACTTTGTTGATGACTTCCGGTAACCCTTCTAGTGTCCCGTCGCGTAAATCCCTTTAAATAAGGTACCGCGACGAATGCGCTTGTCTGTTATCTCCGCGAAGAACCGCACATGATTAATGCGACAGGAGACACTAGACAGCCCTAACGGTATGGGAAGGCAAGGAAGCCGGAGATGCCCAAGGATGGGCTTCTTAAAAAAAATTTCTTTTCTGTGCCACCATATATGGTGGCATCATTAGCATTTAAATCAAGCTCTTACAAAGATGCATCAGGGTCTGGAGGTGCGCATTCTGACTCACTTTCGTCGGGTAGCTCGGTATCCTTGGAGTGCGTTGGCTCTGCCTTTGGTGGTTTTTTCTTGAATTCTTGTATGTTGCGTGCAGCTATTGTTTGCATACGAGCACTTTTGAGAGCTGTAACGTATCTTGGCACCTGCATTAAAAATGCCATTGGCTCTATGTATTGTTTAGACTGTTCCATCATGACGGTGTAGTGCACGTGTACGCCAGTGGATCTCCCTGTTGAGCCTGCGTACCCAATAACTCGTCCACGCTGAACTGGTTGTCCAGGCTGAACACTGTAGCCATTTAGGTGTCCGCATATGGTTCTTATGTTTGGATAAGGATGGTAAATTTCTACAGCAACGCCAAGATTGCCACGGTAGCCAACCCGGGACACAACGCCGTCCAGTAGGTTGTAAACCCTGTCATTAAGATTAGCTGCTAAGTCCACGCCGCTGTGGAAGTCACCCTTACCAGTGACAGGGTGTAGGCGAAAGCCTGCACGGGATGAGACAATACCCATGCCAACTGGGGTATACACCACGTCGTCTCTCATGGGAGAGACAAGCACCTGTGGAACATAATAGCCTTGGAAGTAATATGCTCCGGCTGGCAGAAGCAATCCACCGATAGCCAAGACAATCATTAATGCATTGACTAGCTTTCTCACCAGGCTGACCACATCAAGCGTTACCATGTTCTTTACTTACCACGAATTGAATTTTGCCAGATTAAAGATTGGTGTCGAGCAGTTCATCAAGGATTTTGTTAATAATCTGTGGGTTTGCTTTGCCCTTAGTTGCTTTCATGGTTTCACCAAAGAAAAACTGTCTTAGTTTTGTCTTGCCAGCTCGATAGCTATCAAGCTGGGTTGGGTTGTCCGTTAGCACTTTGACAACCATGTCTTTCAGTCCAGCTTCGTCGCTTATCTGCAGAAGTCCTTGCTCTTGAATAATTGTGCTAACTTGCCCTCCATGTTGCAAGACCTCAAGCAGTACTTGTTTTGCAGTAGTTGAGCTCAAGGCACCAGATTCAACAGATTGAGCAATGTCTCTTATATTTTCTGGGGTAACATAGCTTTGAGAGATCTCTAACTTGTTTTCCTTGAGATAAGCTGTTGTCGGACCCATAAGCCAGTTGGCTGCAGCTTTCGCAGGTGTTTCTAACTGGATAACACGCTCAAAAAAATCGCTTAAGTGTTTTGATTCTGTCAAGACATTGGCGTCATCGTAAGATAGTCCCAACTTTTCTATGTAAGTCTTTCTACGTGAGTCCGGCAGCTCCGGCAGAGTTTGAGCAATGGTATCAATCCACTGC
>JACQVM010000312.1 GCA_016209785.1 Candidatus Melainabacteria bacterium
GGAAACCGCCAGCAAAAGAAAAGGACTCTCAAACGGACGATTATAAAGGCTTTGTTTGCAACAGTTAGTCTTTACCTGATGTAAAGATGACTTATTTGCGCAAAGACAAGTTACATTCAAACTTATTCATTAATGGCTTCAGGCAATTCATGCATACTTGGTCTTGGAAACCGGCTTGTAGTCAGGGTATTGCCCTTTAGCCAGTTTTCTCATCGCAAACAGGTCGCTTGAAAACCAGCCTTCTGTGTTGCTATTGAAAAGTCTCGTTTGTTTTCTTTTTCTTCTTTACAAGTATTTATAACTACTCAGCCTTCTGAACATAGCAATTCTTTTGCACAAGCTACTCTCAGCACCACAAGTAGTGCTACGTAGGGTTATCAGACCTCATCCCTGGAGCGTGTTTAACAGCTCCCCACCATCTCATAAGGAGTGACATATGAGCCTCAATCCTCAGACCGGCAACGGTCAGACCACAGACGCAACCCAGGCAGGACTTTCCCCTGCTAGCGGGCAGATTCCTGCTCCAGCCAGCACCATCACCGTCAACGTCGGCGTCCCGGGCAACATCCGCAAGCTTGTCCTGGAAGGCAACAAGTGGTCTGTGAAGGATGTCCTTAACTACGCCGAGATTAACGCCTCTGGCTATGACCTCCGCGTTGGCGGACAGCCAGTGAATCTCGACAGCCCTGTTGCTGACGGACAGACCATCCTGCTTCTTCGTGCTGTCCGCGGCAACTAAAAGCTCCTTAGGCAAGCCCACAAGCTTCTCTAGGCTTGTTTAGCCGTAAAGTCCGGGTGTCACCAATGTTGCACTAAGGCATGCAACTCTCCCAGCAATAAGGAGAGTTGCGTGCCTTATCAACATTGGGCACCAGCGCCGTGGGTGACGAAAGGTAAATAAAAATGGGACACCTGCCAAGCTGGCTTACCAGCCTAAGTTCTAACGCGGTTATTCTTGCCTCCACAGGGACAGTTCTTATTGTGCTCATAGGACTGCTCATCTTCTGGCGATACCGCCACATCCTGAAGCATCGTCCGGATAGTTATTTCATCCGCTGGCTTAGCAAAGAGCAGAAAAGCAGGCTAAGCCAAGCCTCAGTACCGTTCACCACTACGGCCGTAGAGCCTGGTGAAGAGGGTGTCCTCCTATCCTGCCGCAATCTCAAGCGAGCACTCAAAGTGCTTAAGGCACAGATAGTTGAAACATTTGTCCTGCACGACAAACAGATTCACGAGATAGTTCTAACAGTTAGCTTACCCAAAATTCCACCGTTACGCCAATATACCGTAACGGTTAAGAGTGAACTAGCAGGATGGTACTACCGGTGGTATTGTGGTCGAAAGATTGCCCGCGTTGTACGTGATGTTCTTCTGCCCAGCATAAAGACTAACATTGTTGTTCACCTGGACCCCAGATCAACATGTGTGCCTAATATAGACGAAAACTTTCACGTTTTGCTGTACTCGTCACTCAAGCAAGACAGCTCTGTACATCCACCAGGCAAGTTGTTTGGTGTTCCGGTGCTGTTTAAGTCTCAAGCGTACTTGCCATCATTGCAGGGTATACCCATTATTGATGGTGCAACTAACTTTGCCGTAGCAGAGCTAGTCGACAATTGCCTTTACCTGCATCTTGATATGCTTGGGGACATTGCCAACAACAGTCCGCAGTTGGGTCTGCTGGCACGTGTACTTGAGAGGGTTGACGAAGAGCTCATCGCCGACAGGGTACTGGCAGACATCCTGAAGGCAACAAACATCCAGAACAACTCTGTTGACACCGATAAGTCTCATGCTGTTGAGGTAGCTGGCTTTAGTGGCAGGCGTGAAACAGTCATTGCCTCGCTTGTACGAGACATCCTCTTGCCGGCGGTGAAAAGCAATATCATCGTCAAGAACTGCCAGGGACACAACGAGACACCAGTCAGCGATGGCGCCTTTCGGGTCTTTTTCTTCTCCTCACCAATAGGTTCTCCGTACCTGGAAACACCAGAGTCGCTCTGGGGTCACAGACTTTTGAAGCGCGGTTTAGCGTTTGTACCGTCTGCAATGGGGCTACCAATTATCGATGATGCCGGCTTCATTGTTGGCGAGCTTGTTGATGGCAACCTATACCTCCATCAGGAATACATCCATTGCGGCTCCAAAGCAGAAGCAGCTTTGTTGGCTAGGCTCCTCGTAGAGGTTCGTCATGAGCTATCCGAAGCTGCATCCGCCACCTCAGAGAGCCTGACAAAGCTAATCGCCAACCACTTTGACAACGAATGCCTACGTCAAGCTAACGCCTGCGCAGCCCATCCTGTGAGCCTTTCAGTACCTGAGCTAACAAAGCAAAGAATAAGTCTCAGGAAGCTTGTCAAGGATACCCATCTAGCAGAGCTCCATCTTGTTAGGTTCCAGGCAGCACCCCAAGAAGAGCTTGGGCGTGAGTTTGATGAGTTGCTTAAGCTGGCCAATGTCACTGATGTAAAGATGACCAATGATGCTCTTGTTGTAAGCACAAGAACACTCTACTGTGTCCACCCCAAGACAAAGCAAAAGCACGAAATTGGGGCTTTTGAGATTCACATCTATATGGGCCGCAATGCAATCAAATGGTTTAACAAGACACGGAGAGTCCATGGTGGTCGGAACAACATGAATGCTCCTCACGTAGATGAAAATGGCAATGCTTGTTTTGGTAACACCAAAGACCTTTTCCCAATGCTCATTAGCAGGCGCGAGTTTGTATCGGCAGTTGAGCTGGCCATTGCCTTTATTGAATCAGTAAACCTTGACGACAACTGGGGTAAGTTCTTGGGCCACTGGCCAATTGCTGCCTAGCACATGATGGGTTAAACAGGAGACGATAACCATGAAAAGCTATATCGTGTGCGGCCTAGACAACTCTGACAAGGGGCTGCTTCACAACCATGGTGTAGTGTTTTACGACTGGAACACCGATATTATAATTGACCAGACCCAGTTGGAGCCAACACTATCCATCCTCAATGCAACGGCTACTGAAGCACCAACTGAGTACGAGGACCTGTATAAGCTCACCTTGCAATTCAATGCAAAGGCCGAGTCCACGGGTGACAAGAACAGAGTGCTAGATCGTGCTCATGCTCAGTCTCGTGCCAGCTATATCCAGGCATGCTCTTATCGCCTTAAGGGTTTGGAAAATGAGGCACAAGCTAAAGTCAGCGATGGGCGCCAGAAACTAGTTTCTGCACAAGAGAGCTTTGTGTGGCTTGCCAGGCAGCACCATCTATCTGGAACACGCGTCCAGGAGGACAAGCTCAGGCAAACTTTTGCTGAGCAATTCCAGAGGCTCATCAATGTCCCTAAGGTAAGAGCTATCCGGGTCAGCAATGGCAGCATTCTTGTGTATACAGACATGCTATACGCGAGAAACCCAGGCACTGGACTGCTGCACGAGCTCGGCCAATACTTGATTGTAATTCGTACTGACGGGAGCGATGATGCCCTCAGATGGTTCAATCGTACTCGCAGAATACGGACCATCCAACCTGGCATGAATGCTCCACGGGTATTTGCTGATGGAACAGCCTGTGTGGATGAAATTAAGGAGACACTGCTTGAGCTTATTGCTCAGTTTGAGTTTGCCACCGTCGTCGAGCTTGCCATTCAGTTTGTCGAAACCATCACCAATGACGAGCTAAGCAAGCACATTGAGAAGTGGCCTGTCATCCAGGAGAAAACAGCATGAATAGACACTACTATGATCCTGCCCACTACTGGGCAGATCTGAACCTGACAAACCTAGAGCCTAACCACACAGCTAACGACCAACCTGTCACACCTTCGGCTGACGAAGGAGCAACCGCCCCTGTTTATAGGCCCTATCAAGATGTCGACAAGCCTCTTCGCCCTCATCGTTTCTGCACTGACAGCAAGCTAATTGGGAAATGTCCAAGGGTTCTAATGACACCTCTAGCATACAAGCTCATGAACTTATATGTGGAGATTGCACCCAAGGAGGTAGGCTGGCATGGAACAGTAACCAGAACCAAGGACGGCGATTTCCTCATTGAAGAGACATTTCTCCTCGAGCAAGAAGTAACCGGCACCGAGACAGAATTAGACAAGGCCGGACGCGAGAAACTTGCTCTGGAATTGCTGGGAGTAGGCGACGACGCTGGAGTGGAGAAAGCTAACAGACTACGTTTCTGGGGTCACTCTCACGTTCGCATGGGCACTAGTCCGTCACCTACTGACGAGTCCACCATGCGCCAGTTTGGTAGAGAAGGCATGCCTTGGTACGTCCGTGGCATCTTTACCAAGACAGGGCGTGCAGAGTTTACCCTTTACCTTTTCGACCGGGGTATTCGCATCAATGATGCACCATGGGCGGTGTGGGACCCAGTCGAAGGAATTATCTTAGAAGGCTCAAGTCATCAGGACTACTTCGGCAGCCATACATACAGCCAAACAGGGGATTATGAGCCCACCTACGGATTTGGACGTGAATGGTCAAGTCCCCTCAACAAGCCCCTGCCAGCTAAGTTGATCCCTGATGCTCAACTGCGTGAGGCTGTTAAAGCTGAGTATGCAGCCAAGGTACGCGAACGGCTACCGCTGGCAACCCTCTTTTCTTGGTTCCATAAGGACAAGGACGACGATAACGGTAATGCGGCAGATGGTGAGTGCATCCCGACTGGTCTTGACGTACATTCACCACGGACTCATCAGACCGAAAGAGTCACATCAACGCGAAATCTCAGGCATGATACGTTCCCACAGACACAACCAAAGGGTCGTGGGTTCCTCGGATGGATCTGGGACCTGCTTACCGGACCATCAGCCAACACCAGGACTACTACCCCCGCTTCTCAAACTACAGGGCAGACTGCAACTGAATTGCCAAGCCAGCCCTTGCCGGTGACAGACCCGGCTGGCCACAAGCCAGATGATAAGCCGAGTCCTGACACACGCTAAGCTACGTGGTTTTTTAATTGATGTCGCAACCACCCCACAAGAGCAACGGCAACTGGTGCCGTAAAGGACACGTATTATGAATCAAGTCGACATCACCCGTCACATCGATGTCTTCTCGCGAGATGCCTTCGGCAACCGCCGCATTGATGTGATTGGCGCTGGAGCTACTGGCTCGCGCATTGTCCTTAGCTTGGCCAAGTTAGGACTGGACAACATTCATGTCTGGGACTTCGACATCGTCGAGGCCCACAATATTGCTAACCAGGTTTATGGTAACGCTGACATTGGTCAGCTAAAGGTAGATGCACTCCATGACCTGGTATTGGCTCAGACTGGGCTCAATATCCACAAACATGCCGAACGTGTTGACGGCTCGCAGGAGCTTGGAGAAATTGTGTTTCTCTTGACTGACACCATGGCGTCCCGCAAAGAAATCTGGACCAAGGGCATCCGCTACAAGATGAGAACAAAGCTCATGATTGAAACACGCATGGGCTCTGATCAGGGACGGGTCTATACAGTCAACC
>JACQVM010000313.1 GCA_016209785.1 Candidatus Melainabacteria bacterium
GGGCAGACCAGCAAGCTTTGGGCAAAAAGGGAGAAATCCATCACTATGTCGGTGGGTTCTTTAAGACAGCCGGGCTTTTCATGCGTGGCAAGCTTGGGCTGGCAGGAACAGTAGCTATTTATGCTCTCGATCAGATGAATCCTACCGATGGACTTAAAACTCAGTTGGCAGATTTAGCCATGGGGGGGGCTAAAGGTGGACTAATGAAAGGCATGTTTCACCTCATGGGTGACAAGCCGGTTAATATTGCGGCCAAAGGCGTTGGACTAGGAGTAACATCACGGGTGCTGGAGCTTGGCCTGACACGAGGTACATACACTGATTTAAGGACAGGGGAAGCAAGTCTGCAGCAAGGTTTTACTAACGTAATACGAGGCAGTCTAAGCAGAGAAGCACTAGCGGCAGATGTAATCATATTTGGTGCGGCACATGGGCTTATGGGAAAAGCCAATGGCTTGAGCGGTAAGGCAATAGAGCGCAGTCCGCTGCTTTCAACCATGCTTACTGGGACAACTTTTGGCATGTCTGCCGGTGCTTACACTGAGATACAGCGTGAGCTTGCTACAGGGCAAGGGTTGGACCTGTCGAAGATAATTAAGAGCAGCCTTATCCAAGGAGCCATTGACACAGTAGCTGCTGGACCTGGGGGGATGCAAGCTAGGGCTGCGGCAATGGCCGTAAACCCTAGCAAGGCAGCGGCCTTAATAGCATCTGATGTTGAGAGGACAAATGGTGAGCGCTTTGGGAACACCGTTGGTGAGGCTGGTTTGCCGGAGGGTGTCAGGACTTTTGTGGCTGGTGCAAATGTACAAGAGATGCTTGCGCGCTTTGATGGTCCTGAAGCCCAACGTTCAGGCTTGTTGCGGGTGCAGGAGATATTAAGCCAAGGGGGAACCTTGGTTCAACACCTGGGACCAGAGACAACTTTGTTTGTGCAGCATTTAGCTGCCGGACAGCAGTTTGATCCCAAGGCTGCGCAAGGCGCAGATATTGTTGCCTTTTGCAATCCAGAACAAGCTCATGCTTCCGAACGTGTAAGGCATGTATTCCCTGATGGACAAGGGCGCGTGTGGCTAACCGTCGATCCGACCGCTCACGTGCTTGGGCTCAATCTAGGAGACAGACCAGCAAATCTTGAGTTAGCTAACGCCAGGTCATTTGCATTAGGTGGGAATGATCCAAAGCCTGGATCTGGGGCTGACCTTGAAGGACTGCTCGATTCTCACAAGCCTCCTGAGGCTCCCCTGACAGGTCGTTCTGGTGGGCAGCGGGCCATTGGCTCACCCGAGCTACCGGATGCTGCCCCTGGCAGCGGACAAACTGATCCAGTAGAGAAGACCCCAGGCTCAACGACAGTTGCTGGTACGGATAGACCAACAGAGGCGCCAGCGGTTGTATCTGAAAAGCTGGACTTGTTATCGCGCGTAACTGTAAGAGATCCCGAGCAAAGAGCAATACTGGAGGAGTTTAAAGGACTTGCCGATAAAGCCACTGCCGCCGGTGCAGATGCTTCACAACTGCAGCCGTTTGCTGCCTTTCTAAAGAACCATCCTGAGCTCGAGCAGCCAATTCGTCAATACGAAGAACTCTTGTTTGACTCTCTCACAACTGGATTTAAGCAAGGAGAATTAGCTCGTGAAGAGATTGAGTCCAGGATGAAACTTGTCTACCTCATTGGTGAGTTTTACAAAGAAGGACGTGTGCGAGTTTTTGCAGATAACATGCCACAAGTCACGGCATTTGCATATTTAACGGGGCCTCCCGAGCGCCCAGAGCAGGGATTGTTTTTTCAGTTGAAAGGTGATCGACGAACCGCCAGTAGTGCAACAGATCAACTCTTTGATTTCCTTTACCGTCGTGGACCGAGTGTTCCTGGGTTTGAAGCTTTCCATGACCACGTAAGACACTATGCTGCTGCTTCCAATGACCGGGTTGTTGTTGCGGTTTTAGATAAGTGCCTTAAGACAGAGAATCTTGCAGCTCTCGAACAAACACAAGCCTGGCGGGCTGGTGCCCAGAGCCATACAGATGCGACATCTGGTGCGGGTGTGCCAGCGTTAACTAATCCGCAAGGCTCAGGTGCGGGCAAGCCAGGTGAAGCAGCTTCTGCTCCGGATTCTACGACTGCCGCTTCCAGTGGCGTCAGTGGTGCTAGCGGTCTTGATGCTCTACGCAGGGCTAGACCGGTTAGGGTGGCAGGAGAGATTCCAGAGACTGTAACTGCTGGTGCAGCTGCTACGTCAGCCGGGGAGGCTCAAGAGCCGGGAGCTAAGAGTGTGAGTGCTGATAAGGGCGACACATCAGCACCGGGACAGGCACCGCAGGTTGCTCTGCCAGGAGTTGCAGAAATTGCCAAGGGACTGGTGAGTCCAGATCCCAGTGCTCGCAACATGGCCTATAAACTGCTGAGAGATCAAGCAAGCAGCTTAAGCGATGGTGAGTTTGCAGCATGGACAGAGGTTGTCTCGGATAGAAACATCTTAGGACATGTATTGAAGCGTCCTGAAATTAAGAGCTTACCGAATGCTCTTCTTAAGAGGCTTCTTTCTAAACTAGAGCCTGCGGTGGACAATTCTCACCCTCAGTGGGCTGCCGAGCATGTGCAGGAAAATAAAGAGTTGGCTGAGCAGCGTGCTCGTGAGACTGGTCGTCCAATCCGACCACCACGTCAACCAAAAGATACTTTAGAGACTCGCCTCGAGTTATTGGAGAAGGCATTCAATGCACTTAAAGGTGAGCCAGAGCTGGTGAAAAAATTGCTTGAGCTAGGTGTTCAAGACAGAGGAGCATTGGACTCTATTTTCTTTAGTCTTGGCCATCCAAGGTTTGGCAGGGCATACAGGGACTTGTTAAGGGCGACACTTCCTCATGCTAAGCAAGTTGAGGCTGTTAAGTACCTTTTTGAGTTTATTAAGGGTGGCTATGAAGATGGGGCACATGCTGCGCTGCAGCAGATGCGTCCTGAAAATACTGAAACCGTAGAAAACCTAAGAGACTGGATTATAGCAGAAAGGACAGTTGAAGGTAAACCTGTTGGTGATGCGGATGCAATTCTAGCTGAAGCACAACAAAGACATGCAGAACTAACCCGACAAGCAGAGGATAAGTGGACAGCAACACGTAGGCTGGTGCACGATATTGTCTCTGGTAATGTGCAAGGACCGCCACGTGGACCAGCTCGCGGTGGACGTGATGGTGGACAAGGTGGTCCTAGATAATCATCATTTGAGAGATACTATCACTATCCTAAGCTTGCTTGGCAATCTTTCTTGGTGTGCCAAAATTGAGCTCTTGTACTTCCCCGTCTGAGGTGCTGATGCGTTTGCCAGCCAAGAAAGGACTTACCCTGCCAGGAGAGTCCAAGTATTGCATTTGGCAAATTGTCCATTGCCCATCTTGGTTGATATCACGGACATAGAGTGGCCGGCCATAGCGGTCTGCAATTCTTTCTTGGGCAGTTCCATCTGCATGTCTTAAGTGAGTGCGCATTGTGCCGTCTGCAGCAGCTTGCTCAGTCTTCATCGTGCCATCAGGCAAAATGGTGTGTGTTAGTGGGCAATCGGACTCAAATAGTTGTTTGGGAATCGCAACCCACTGTTGGGTGTTGTTAGTATGATCAGATGTTCTTGCAGATTGAGATTCTACGAGCTCTAGTGTGGGCAAACTAATAGGCCCCACGCGGGCAAGTTCATTGTGGCTATTGCCCAGTTTTGCATCTAGCTGGTTGCCTCGGGTAGATCTTGCAACTATGCTTACATCTTGATGCTCCCGATAGACGGGATACTCAAATGCTGCACCTTGCTGCCCGTGGTGGTCGTTAAACAACTGGTCAAACGGCCTGTTGTGCATTCTCTCTCCCGTCAAAAGGTACCCCAGAAACCCTTTCGATGGATGTTTGGGTAAGTGCTATCTATACTGTTTGTCTAGTAGAATCTTGCACGCAGCTCATGCGTGGAACCTTATTGTGCAATCTTCTGTTTTGATTGTCAAGAATATTTAATCTTGGGGTCAAGCAACTGAATGGCTATGTGCTACGTCTCGGAACAGCACTACCGGTGATGTGCCCTTCTTGGCACGGTTTTTAGCTTCTATTGCAGCAGCTAACAGCATGCCTAAATCATGACAGTCTTCTGGAATACTGGCCACGCCTACTGCTAGTGCGATGCTTCCGACATTTAGATCTACCGTAAGTGGTGTCCTGAGCACCAGTTCTGCCAACCGATTAGCGCAAACAGCTGCTGCAGCTAAAGATGTATTAGGCAACAAAAGCCCATAGTCAAATGTCTCATAATGTCCTAAAACATCAATGTTACGTTTAATGGAACTTACTCGTCTAGCTAGCTCGCGAACCGCAGTAATGGATAATGGCTCAGATGGGCTGTCGGGACTATGTCCGTGCCTCCTAGGCTCAAAAATAATTACCGAGAATGGATATCCAAAAGCTTCATAGCGGAAGTACTCTTGTTCCAAGAAATATAGGAAAGTGGGATAGGTAAACAGCCCTGTTTCTGAGCGGGAAAGATTTTTCAGTACACCCTGAATTGCAGAACGATCAATGCCCATGGCCTCTAAAGGGGCTGGTTTAGCTGCTATGGGTGAACGGTCGGTAAGTGAGATTAGATCACAAGTTAGCAGGTTGAACATGACTGGAATCCACTCAGTCTTGTTCATTGGGCGTCGGCGCAAGACCTCGAACAAGGTGCTTTTGTTATCTATTGCCTGGTAAAACTGCTTTTGGACGGCAATGTCAATTGGGGCACCTTGGGAAACTAATCTTTCAAATTCTACTTCGGTAAGACTTTGGCTTTTGCGTAGGATGTAGGAGTCTTGAGTTAAATGGGCTTTGGTCAAGAACTGGTTTTGATCAACTAAAGTAATGCCTTCCATGAGCAAGGCATCAAGTCTTTTGTTTACAGACCTGTCAGTTGACCTTTCCTCTGGAAAAAAGAGAAACTCTCCCTCTTCCCATAAGAGCAACTCAATCAATGCTAGATCGCCTGTGGTTTCCCGTGTGATGGCATGTAGGGGTGAGCCGTCTTCAAAAAAAATCTGGGCATCTCCATTGGGACTATGAACATACAATTTGCCAGTCATTTTGCTAATGGCAATGGACTGCAGCAAGTTGGGGACTTGCATGTTTTTAAGGTCACCTTCTAAGGTAGCCTTGCTCCGGGCAGCTAATGCTGGGAAGGTCCCAGAGTCTACCCCAACTGACGTGAGTGTGCCAGATGTTGCTGGGCTAGCACTGGTTCTGATGCTCATGTAGGTTGCAGTTTGTGTTTGGTCATGGGTTGGGTTTGTAATGCATTCATTTATGACAAGGCTGTGTACTAAGGTAACGTCAGAACTAGCGTAGCTAAAAGCCATTACCGACCCAGGACCGTCTCCCCTATACAATAGCCAAGCTGGTTCTCCGCCTGCTGAATCACAACGAACTGTAAGCACATAGGTTGAGGAGCGGTCTGCACTTATCCAAGGCATCTCTATTGTTCGTCCACGATTTTTTTGTGCTTGCGAAAGAGCATAGTGGAAATCCTCTAGCCCAGGCGAGGTGGACAACTTAGGCAAGCGAAGAGACGGTGCAGTGGAAGGTCTTTTAGAACCAAACATGTTTGCCATTTTACTCCCACTTCATTGTTCCCGATAACCCTAAGTTCAATCACCTGGCTAGGGCAATTGATCTGACGTTGAAGATTAATTGCGGGGACAAGGAGAGAGCTTTTAACTTGCTTGAGTAAAAGCAGCTTAAGGGATGTTATCAAGACTTGTAGCTATAATTCAGCACATCTTAGATGTGGGGATAAGTTGTGCATCCAATAATCCAGGACTGGGATTTAAGTATTTTGACCTGGCTTCGGGCGTACCAGAGCCCTTTGGTTGTGTGGCTGGCCTGGGTAGCTGCAACTATTGCCTGGAAAGGTGTCCTTTTGTGGGTTGCTAGCCTTGTCCTATGGGTTAAAGGCAACCGGATTCTAGCCAGTCAGTTTGTAGTAACACTTGCTTTGTGCACATTGGAGGTAATGTTGCTGAAGGGGATCTTCTTGCGAGCCCGCCCTGATTTGTGGGCTGCCCAGCAATTGCATTTGCCAATGCCAGAGATATTTTCCACTGAGCATTCCTTCCCTTCAGGACATGTCTTACCTTGTGCAGGTATTGCACTTTTGTTGACAGTACGCTATCGGGACTGGCGGGCAGTGATGGCCTGGTTGCTTGTCTTTGCAGTTGGGCTTGCACGTGTTTATCAAGGACTGCACTGGCCAAGCGACGTTGTAGGGTCGGTGGTATTGGGCGTAGTGGCAGGGTGGATAGCCCTTAGAATTTGTACTTTGCCGCAAGTGTCTAGACTGGTAAAGTCTTTGGGCAGCCAAGTGGTGTCTACACGTGAGGATGCCCATCCTGCTAAACTGGCTTCGACTAGTGGGTCAGAAGCTACTTCTAGCAAGGACCCGGCCGTTAGTTCTTGTAGTTTGTCACAGCGCTAAAAACATATCAGGAAATTACGGATAAAGTCCGCGCAGACGCTTGGCTTCGGCTAAACGGCTAATGCCAATGCGTAGTGCAGCCATGCGGGGCCTTAGTCCAGAACGTCTAGACATTTCAAAAACCTGATCACAGGCTCTGCCCATAATTTGCTCGAGACGGTTGTTTACCTCATCTTCAGACCAGAACAAGTGCATAAGCCCCTGTACCCACTCAAAATAGCTAACCGTAACCCCCCCTGCGTTGGCTAGGATATCGGGCACAATCAATACACCTTGTTCATGCAAGTACTGATCAGCTTCCGGACTAGTGGGGCCGTTGGCTCCTTCAACAACAATGCGGACTCGGAGGCGATTGGCGTTGCCCTTTTGAATTTGATTTCCTAGAGCTGCTGGCACAAGGACGTCACAGGGCAGTTCTAAAAGTTCTTGATTGGTGAGTCCTTCTGCATGTGAAAAGCCAGCTACTTTGCCCATCTCTGATACGTAAGCCTGTAGCCTGGGAATGTCTAAACCTTTAGGATTGTATAC
>JACQVM010000300.1 GCA_016209785.1 Candidatus Melainabacteria bacterium
AAAGTAGCTGCAGACAAAGTAGCTGCAGACAAAGCTGCAGCAGACAAAGCTGCAGCAGACAAAGCTGCAGCGGATAAAGTAGCTGCAGACAAAGTAGCTGCAGACAAAGCAGCTGCAGAAAAGGCAGTAGCGGAGAAAGCTGCACTAGAAAAAACTGCACAAGAGAGGGAGAGGCTTGAGGCACAGCGGACGGATGTACAGTCCGCGTTAGACAGCCTTAAAACTGTCAAGGTTCAAATTGATTCCTACCAGAAGATTGCTAAGAGTGCTACGGATAACGCTGGGGCTGCGCTCAACGGAGCAGAGGACGGGCTGGCGTTTGCCCGGCTAGCTTCGGATGCGTCGCTGCAGCTCAGTATCAGAGAAGCCAAAGCAGGTGCACAACGTGCTAAGGATCAAATCAAGAAATACAGCAAATCCCTTACCAAAGATGGTGGTGTCCTAACGGAGGGATACGAGCAGGCGGAAAAGCAATTTAAGAACAACGATTTTGACTCTGCGAAGGTCTCAGCAACGACAGGACTTGAGGCAAAGAAACTAGTTCAAACTGATTTTGCGCAGATTAATGATGGTGCTTCACTTGCACAGTCAAAGCTCAATGACATTACTCGATTAACTACTGAGGCAAAAGAGAAAGCATTGCAAGTTTTGCTCAAGAATTTAGGTACTGTATCAACGGATACTACTGTTGCAACGTTGTCCACTCTTGGTGAGCTTCAGGTTAAGACTAAGAGCGGAAAAGTTGTTGTAGATTTTGACGGACAAGCGCAGCAACTAAGCAAGATAACCATAAGTGGTTCTGAGATTCCAACTCCTGCTGGAACCAGTGCAAGCTTTAAGTCAGATGGCAGTCTTGATGTTAGCTACAAAGATGGAAAGGTTGTGCTTACATATTCGGCAGCAGGAGAGTTAAGTAAACTTGCCATAAATGGTGCAGACTTCCCGCTTGATCCAAAACCAACTGTCCAGGTTACACGGGCCGGACTAGTTGAACTTACCTACAACAAAGGAGCAGTAGTCATTGATTTCAACCTGTCAGGTCAAATAGCCAAGGTGAAGGTAAAAGGTACCGACGTCGCTGTTCCGCAAGGTGCAAAGGTTGGAGTAGATCGTGACAACAACTTAGTGATAACAAGTGTCGACGATAAAACGCAGTGGAAATTCAATTCACAGACTGGCACATTGGACAGAACAACTTTCTATAAAGACGCTGGTCATCAGGGCCCATTTGTAGTGCTTCAGGAAGGGCGTCTAGAGTATTATTTACACTCAAGTGCACAAAAGCAGTCACTTGCAGTACCTCCAGGGCTTATGCTAGATCAATCCAGCACATTTGACTTCCGCCATGATGGTAGCCTTGGTGTACTGTTGACTGATGATTCACAGAGTGTTTCAGCAAGATTATATCCTGGTCGTGGACTTGCTTTTGTGCTGGATGCCAAAACACAAAATGTTAATACCATATTTTTCCCACCCAAGCCCGGACAGGAAGCTGCAACACGCTTATTCCTTCATGATGTACCAGAAACTAGTGTGAGTGTGCGCACAGACGGGAGTGTGAGCGTCCAGCGTTCTGACAGGTCGCTGGTTGAATATGACCAGTTTGGTGCTAAGAGTAGAATCACTTTGGACAATGGTGTGTATGCCTCGGTTGAGGCTAACGACAAACTACACATTTTCTTTAGTGGAAAAGACATAGTTCTTGGTGGAGTTGACATACGATTAGATGGAACAAACATTCTTCTTGAGCAGTCTCTTTCACGAGAGGATTCGCAGATTGGCGTAATCACAAAGTCTGATATATATGATGCTAATGGTACTAAAGCTGGTGAGCGAGTTGCTACTAGCCAGCTTGCGATAGTTAATTTGTTCAATACAGGTACAACTGTTTCATTTGTAGATAGTAATAGAACTTTCGACAAGCAGCAGGAAGTTAAACTGATACCAGTTGTAAGTCAGGAGTCTGGCAATTTCATTAGTGTAAGAAACACTCAGACTGGCAAGTATACAGTGTTTGACTCAAATGGCAATGAGTTTGCCAATGGTGTGGTCGACGATGAGATAGGTTCGCAATTCAGGCTGGTATTTCCTAATGGACGGTATCTTGTTGTAGGCAATACAGCAAGTACACGCTTAAAGCGTCTTGACCAGGGTGAAGCTGTTTGGGACAGCAAGACGGGAGTGACAACTGTCTATGATATCAACGGCAAGATTAACGAGATTGATTTCCCTGGCAACACTATAGCAGCAGATATTCAAAACGGACCACGCGTAGTTCTTGATCCATCTCAAAAGCTCATACCCCCGGATGCAGATGGCAACACCACCATTCAGGACAACCAGTCTGCTGTAGTAATGGCTTACAAGAAGTCGAGTGACGTACTTACAGTAACCTTTGAAAAGGGACCGGGCAAGTCAGACGCAACGCAAATAAACATAGGCTCAGATCAAACCGTATCGAAAGATGCAAATGGCAACATTTCTGTTCTCAATCGAACATCAGGAATATCAGTAATTTATGACCGCTATGGCATACCACAAGAGTTGGATTTTCCAAAGCAATCTGGTGCAGCTAAAGAAATTCATATCTCACTTAAGGAGAAGACGCAGCCAACAATAAAAATTGAGGCCAGTGGAGTCCAAGTAAGCTATGGAAACACAACTGATACTTTTGATTTGCAAGGCAAGAGACGCCAGGAGATTATTACCGATGACTCTGGCAAGACATTAGTTAGTATAGATTACACTGCCAGTCCACCCAAACTAGTTGCATCTGACTTTAGTATCTCAGTTGCGCCTACAAGTGAGGCAAGGCTTTTATCAGACGGTACTATCGTGATCCGCACTATTACGGAAGAAGATGGAAACAAGACATATTACGATCCTACTACTAGATCCGATATCGAACAGTACTGGCGAAATGGAAAGCTTGTACGAGAGGTGAAGGCCATTGATTATAGTGGCACATGGAAATATGGAAACTCTGAACAGATGCCATGGAAAGCGAGTGCTCGCGAGATCACAAAGTACTTTCCTGATGGCAGCAGTGTCAGTACGGCAAACAAAGAGTTAGTGTTGAGTAAACCCAATGGACTGGTGTCAGCAAATGGTGGTTCGAAGACCACCACCGTCAGGACTGCTGGTGGTGCTGCGTATACTTATACATGGTTTTCGCAGATGCATCCTGCTAAGTCCTATTTCCCAATATCGAACTTTGTTGATGTAGGTAAGGCACAGACAGTAAATAATTATGGTGATTATGTGTCGGAATCTGGACCGCTATTCCGAGTCAGTGGTGCTTACCCCGAGGTCAATTTATCGGGCAAGGAAAATGACTATGCCAAAACCCATTTGGAGATCAAGAGTGATGGATGGACGGAAACTATTGCACAAGTTTCACCAGGCTATAGTCGAAGATTCGAGAGAAATATTGATCAGGAGATGGCAATTACTAGGGCTCCAGATGGATCTATTATGTCAATTACGGTTGGCAACGACCGAGGAAAACAGACTTTCAATCTTCAGGACAAGCTAACAATTAACAAGCAGGACATACTGTTGCCTCCTGGAGCTATAGTTAGTCAGGTTGGAAATGGTGACTGGCAGGTAAATTCAGGTAATGGAAAGGTTGTTGTTCAGTTTGATGGTACAACCGGCAATGCCAAGAGCGTTAAGATAAACGGCAGTGATTTAGGAATTAGTCAGCAAGCAGAAGTTAAATTTACCGATGGTGGCAGTACTTTAGAAATTACTTCAGGATCAGCGGTGCTCAACTACCAATCAGAATCAGGTCAACTTACAAAAGTTGCAGTAGCAGGCTCTGATGTGCCGGCGATGCCGGGTTCTGTGGCTCGCCTGGCTCCGGATCTTGAGCTTAATGTTGGTAATGGACGTCTGGTCGTTAACTATGATTCAACATCTGGGCAGGTGAAGAAGATTGTTGTAAATGGCAACGAGATGGTGCTAGCTGCAGAAGCAAATGTTAAGTTGACTAAGAATTTAAATGATCAAACAGGTGCACTGTTTAACATTGATGTGACTACTAAAGTAGGGAAGCATTTTGTATTTAACTACAACACCAAAAGTGGTGTGATTGATCAAGTTGTAGTTGGTGATAAAGACATTGCAATTTCAGCCACAGCAAAGATTAATTTCAATCCAGAAGGGAGCATACTATCTGTACTCAGCAGCAATGTTGAGCTTAGCTACAATTCTGCTGGCGTTGTGCTGAAGAAATCTATTTTAGGAGATTTAAGACCAGGAACCAAGACAGTTATCAATTATGTTGATGGCCAGCCAAACAATGGAACAGTAGTTGATGCAAATGATGCTAGCAAGGTAATTGCCACCATCACATTTGATCACGCACGTAAGCAAATTTTCGACGAGATTAAGGCTAGCTATAAAGATACTTCTGGGAAAGAGATTCGGTTTACCCGGTTTGACTTGCAAGGAAATCCAATTGAAATTACTGATTATGACAGTCAGCACAGTCCTGTGAAGATAGCACGATATCAGAGTGGACGCCTTGCAAGTGAGACCATATTCAACCCATATGGCTGGACAACAACTTTATATGCTGATGGTGTGCGTGGAACAAACGTCATTTATCACTTAGCGGATGGTAGAGAAGTTGTTAGCGGTATTGGCATCTATGGACCTACTAGTATGACATTTGCTGTCAAGGCTGACGGGCAAAGGCTCACAAGACAGTTGAGTTCCTTTTATTTCCCACCGACTGTGTCTGTAGATTTTCAAACAGGACATATAAAGATAACAGGAGTACTCACCATAAATGGTAGTGCGACTCACACAGACTCTAGGGGACTTGCAGCATTTAATCATGCTAGTTTTGAATATGACGAATATGGAAATGAAATAGATCCAAATGCTGTTCGCAAGCTGGAGACGAATGTGCCTATCAAAGATATTATCGTGGAACAACCCAAAGTGACTCCTGAGCCACCCAAAGTGGTGGTCGTAGAACCACCTAGGGTTGTAGAACCACCTCGAGTAGACAAGCCTAAGACGGAGCCACCTAAAGCTGAGCCACCCAAGGTAGTACAGCCACCCAAGATAGAAAAACCTAAGGAGCAACCACCCAAACAAGAGCCACCAAAAGTAGTGGAACCACCTAAGGTAGAAAAGCCTAAGCCAGTTGCACTCAAAGACAGGCCTCAGCAGTCTTGGACGAATGATGAAATTACGCAACTAGGCAAGCTGGTTAATCCAGGCAATCCTGATCCCAACAATTATTTTGTAATTATGCCTAACCATGATGAATACAGTATTCATAAAGAGTATGGAATGGTTAAGTCAATAACGTACGCTGGAAACTTCCCAAGTACTAGTTATGACAATCCAGGTGGCTTTGGTTATGGTTATTGATAGACATTACGGACATGAGTCTATCAGTGAACCATAGTCAAGACACTCAGGCAATAGATGAAATTGTCTCTTGTTTGGTGGCAAGATTTAAGCCAGAGCAAGTTTACTTCTATGGTTCAAGAGCCAGGGGTGATCACTGGGAAGGAAGCGACTATGACTTTATGGTGGTGGTCTCCAATGATACTTCTAAAGAAGACAGAGATCGTGCTCGTATTAAGCAAGTGCTTGCTGGAATGCCAGCGAAGCACCACTATGATGTAAAAGTCTGGACAAATCAGGAATTTAGCCGTCAATTGCACTTAAAGGCATCCCTTCCGTCGAGGATTATGCGTGAGGGAAGGCTTGTTTATGGAACTCCTGACGCTAAAGAGCCTAGCTGCCACCATGATGTTCCAGAAGACCCGTCTGCAGTTGGACATTCCACCTCTCAGTATGATCCGCTACTTGTTGAGTTAACATCACGATGGTTGCGTGAAGCAAAGGAAAGTATTTTACGTGCACAACGTGCCGCCTCGGAAGGCAGTACCCCCTTGCAAGGGGCTATGTACCATTGTCAGCAAGCAGCGGTGCAAGTCCTTAAGGCATTCTTGATTTGGCATGATTACCCATTTAGACATAGCCACAACTTAGAATTGCTATGTGCTGACTCCGTAATAGTAGATCAAACTCTTGATTCACTTATTGAAGATGTGCCACCACTTGTCAAATGGGATATGCTTGGTCGTTATTTTGATAAATGCGCTAAGCCGACGAAGGCAGAAGTTGATTTATCTTTGATGAATGTTTGCCAGCTTTATGAGGGGATCTGCAAACGGCTGCCATGGATAGTTCATCCTGTTTCTTAGCATGAGACCTTAGGACAAGCCCTAAGGCTGTCTCTAAGTCTAGAGATATTAAATCCCTTTGGTGAGCCAGAAGCCGAGGTTGAGCCAGTCATCTCCTTCCTTTTCTAGTTTTGCCTTAAGCTCATAAAGTGTAATTGTTTCTTTGTCTGATACTGGTATCCTGAGAGTTGCATCTGCAAATCGTTGCCTGTCGGTAGCCAGCGGGAACACCTGTACATTTTTACCATCTACCTTGTCGAAAGTAACTACATTCTCATCTCCAGAGATTCTATACTGCAGTACATCTCTGGCGTGTTTGGTCTGTTGCAAAGCTGTATTGAAGGACAAGATCTGCTCAAGAGATCCATTCTTGTCTATGATCTCTTGCAGGAATTGGTTGTCGTTCCCACCCTTCAGTAGTTTGTCTAGCTTGTCTATTTGATGGTCGAGTCCACCCGAATCCTTTTCGCTGAGAGGTTTACGTGTAATCATCTCCTCTAAGTCTTGCGCGTCTTCAGAGTTGCCGTTATCTCGTAGCAGCTTGGTTTGTTTCTGAATTGTTGTGCGCAGATTCGCTAAAGCTTTTCTGGCTTCCCAGGCATTTGATATTGCAGATGTT
>JACQVM010000301.1 GCA_016209785.1 Candidatus Melainabacteria bacterium
AACACATACTGTAGTGCTTCTAGATCCAGCCCCCTGCTGAGCCAAGCAACCTCATAACGCCCGGCAGTAGCAATCCCTTGCTGGTGTAAACAACGTCTTGCTGCAGCTATTGCCTGAGTCCTCGAGATGGACAACTGAGAGTCTTGCCCAACTAGAGGACTAAAAGAACCAAACGCAATCAAGATCCCAACCACAGCAGCCAAGGCCAAAAGCATACGTACTTGTTTAGATAGGCTCACATAACTATATGGCGTATGGGGGAACATCTCTTCGACTTCGTCAGAGTGTCTAACCAGCTCAAGCTGTGAGTTTTGCAACGACTGCTCTTGAGCAATTGCACAAGGAAGCTTACGCAACCACAACGCCACAGCTAAAACGACCAAAAAGGGGCTCACAGCCAAGACAGATGGTAGTTTCAGGCTCAGCAGCGAGGAATCAATAAGTGGAACAACTCCCAGGAAAGTGTCAAAAACATAATGCGAGATGATGCAAGGGACTAATCCATATCTTTTAATAACCCCACCATAGAAAACTCCCACTACTGTCAATTCCACACCACGAGCCCACGGTGGTTCCTGAGGATAGTTGCTATGCATAAATGCCCAGGCAGTTGCCTGCAGTAGATTGGCTAACCAAAAATGCTTAAAGAGCCTCTGGAAAATGGTTAGTCCCAATACGCGATATGTTAGCTCTTCAAAAATAGCTGCTGTAGCACCAACATACATTGAAGAATAAAAAGGCACCACAGAGCTTAGCCCTTCGGTAGTTCTCACCTCCAGTGGAGACCACACCCCTAAATTCCTGCCATACAGATAATAGAGCACCACCCAACCCAGGTGTATACCAAACATTGCATGTCCTGCTATCAATCCAGTAATTAGCTGGCGAGATCTTAGCCCAACTTTAGAGGCAATCTGCTCGAGAGCAATCTTGGTAGGATGTGCCACCCTATATAGACTTTCCGCAGCTCCTACTAGGATAAATGTTCGCAGCCACTGACTTAATGAACCCCAGACAGCACCAACATAAACATCAACCAGATAAGCACGGTAGCTCATTGTTGTGTCATAGTTGTGAATGGCATTGGGCAGTGAATTTAACGATTCTGCTAAATCCATGATTGCCACAAGACCAGAAACAACTAGAGCAAACCTCCAACGCAATCTTCCAGAGGTAAATGCCCAAATGAAAGCAAAAAAGGTAGCTGTATTGAAAGCAACGTAAAATATGCTTGCAACCTCTTCCAGAGCAGCATTGTATGAACGCAGTTGGCTAAACTTCCTCAGCCAAGTTTCTGGAACATAAAGAAAGTAGTTGAACTTGGTCAGCATATTGCCAGCTATATAGGCGTATACACGTAGCTTGGCGCCCTTAAACTGGACAGAGGAATCTTCCCAGGTAAAGTAATGGTCTGTACGGTGTGACTGCGAGACAGAACCATCTTCAACTAGCTTATATTCCTTAAGCACCAGCCCAGCCTTTTGCTGGAGAAAGTCTAGGGCAAGCTTCCGTGCCTCTTCATGAGCCATGCCTGGCAAGGTACGATCGTTCTCTAGAGAGTGCTCAAAAGAAACTAAACGCCCCTGAGGACTTATTTCAATGGCAAATTCTTCAGGAGACAGTGGGCGACACAACCTGGTTGACCAGTACCAAACAGGAACCTGGTCTTTCATCAATTTGTTGGCCTCAGTAAGTCCAAGCTCGTACTCCAAGAAAGTCTTGGCTTCATTGTCAAAGGAAAAAATAGTAGATTGAACTGTGTAAGGTTGCTTGTATCCAAGACGTTGAGCCCATTTCTTTGACTGAGACAGAATCTCTTTGGGGGAGATTGTTAAGTCTATTGAGGCCGATGGAAATACCTCGTAAGAGCGAGCCAGGTAAACCACTACCCCAATAAGTCCAATGGCAACTAACCACCACAGGCTGTAGTCTTTTCTATGGGCTAAGTTGTTTGCCCGTGAGTCAGGTGATGTCATTTGCCGCCTGCACAAACCTACGTGTCTATCTCAATAGTAAGTCGCTGATAACTTCACCTTAATTGGCTCACCTACCCCAAGCCCTAAAACACTGTCGGCCATTCCCTGACACACTACTATTTCAATAAAACCATGACTGCCTATTATGGCTGTTGGCGTGCCTGCTGTTACTGAAGCATAAGTTTTTGTAATTGCCCCTATGTGACAATCACCCACAACACACTCTCTTGCTTGCATAGCTAAATCTCCTGGAATATTGGTAACAAGATTGCCAAAGTGATCAACATGTACCACTTCCCCAATAAGCCAGTCTTCAAAGATTCTTACGCTAGGACAAGGGAGCCTAATAAGCAGTTGACTATCTATGGGAGTAGCTAACCTTTGAGGACTAACCCCTTTGGCCAAATGCGCTGCGATAGGAGCATATATATCTCTAGCATGAAAGGTGTTGGACACAGGATTGAGCCAAAACTTGCTTGAGGTTAACTCGTACGCTTGGCAATGAGGACAATCCTTAAGTACCCAGGACAGCACACCATTATCTGGAGCAATGAAGATAGCCTGGCTGCAAACCACCACAAGCGGTCTGCAATCTGTGCCAACGCCAGGATCAACCACCACGACATGGATGCTGCCCCTAGGAAAGTACTTGTAGGAATTGCCCAGAATCCAGCCAGCTGCTCTTAAATCCCATGGTTTTACCTCATGGGTTATATCAACAATAACTGTTTTGGGGGCAATACCTAAAATTACTCCCTTTACGATACCTGTATAACCATCTGCCGACCCGAAGTCTGTGGTAAGTGTCACAATTGTGGTTTTTCTTGACAATGTTTCCTTGCCTAATGAGTTTAGCCCAGTCAATTGCCTAAGTATGCCTCTCAAGGATATGCTGCATTTTGCTCTGCATTACCATAAGCCAAGACAAACGCAGTAGCATAGTCGCGATCATGACTTACACTAACCTCCCAGCACTTAAGTCCACGGGACTCAGCCAATGTCTCCGCCCGCCCATGCAATCTTAAGCCTGGGGCACCTGATGCATTGTGGATAATTTCAATTTCCCGCCAAGCAACACCCCGCCAACCTGTACCTAGCGCCTTGGCAGCAGCCTCCTTGGCTGCAAACCGTCCAGCCAAGCGGCTTGCCAACTGAGCTGGCTGACTTACAACATACTCTGTCTCTGAGGCAGTCAAAATTCGCCCTAAAAACCGTGAGCCAAACCGATCATAAGCACTAGATATTCGCTCTATAGAGCAAATGTCCGTGCCAATTCTAATCACCAAGACCTCCTTAGCCTGCCCGGAGTGTCAATCAAATTCTGACTGAACTCCCCTGGTCCCGTAAAGAAACACCAACTCAGGCTCTGGAAGTGCTTCATGCAATTCAGTTATTGTCACGCCTAAGCTTGGATGAACTAACTCAGGAGCAATCTCCAGCAGCGGAACAAGAGCAAAAGCCCTCTGATGCAAGGACGGGTGCGGCACAGTTAAGTACGGTGATTCGACTACGTCATTGCCAAAAAACAAGATATCTAAATCAATTATCCTTGTTCTTGCTTGCCTTGCTGACGAACCGTTGCCCTTATGCTGGCTTAGCCCATAAAGCTCCATAAGCCGCCTTTCAATATCTTTACAGACATCCAGCAATTCCTCTGAACAAAGATTTGTGTCAACGGCTGCCACTGCATTTACAAACCACTCAGCATACTCATCCCCAATTGGCTCAGTTTCGTATAGGCTGGAGCATTCAATAACGGTTATCCTTGGGATATCCTTAAGGAGCTGCATGGCTTGCTGCACAAAGCCTACACGGTCTCCCTCGTTAGAACCCAAGCCAATGTAAGCACGTGTCAAGTGACTGTCATTGTCTGGTAGCCAACTTTCTGTCAAAGTTCCTGCCCTATCACTGGCCCGGGAACAACACCCAGCCCTACTGACGCCATAATCGTGTACTCAAGAGATCCTAATGTTCAAATTATATCTAGTTGCTGCTTAATTGAGCACCTTGACTAGACTTCAGACACCCGAGTCAAGCCCCCACCCTTAAGGGCGGGGGCTCCTCGCTGCACTATGCACTAGGTAGGCTTTGTTCATGCTCTAATCCTGCATCTAAAGTGCGCGAAAAAAGGCAAACTTGATTCCGTCCTCCATGCTTGGCCATGTATAGGGCTTTATCTGCCTTCTCCATTAACTCTTCTGGGGTAATTGCCTGAGCTGGGAACGCTGCTAAGCCAATCGACACCGATATTGGGCCTAGTCCAGGAACCTGCTTGTTGTGGACTTGTCGACACAGTCGATCAGCTATCAGTGCTGCCTCATTGAGTGGGGTATCCGGCAAGATAACTGCAAATTCTTCTCCCCCGTATCGTGCAGAGGTATCACCACTGCGCAGCAGGTTTTTCAAGGCCAAGGAGACCTGACGTATAGCTTGGTCTCCTACAGGATGTCCAAAACAATCGTTGATTTGTTTGAGTTTGTCGAGATCAATCATGAGGAACGAGCAAGGCAAGCCTTTTCTTTGTGCCCGACGCAGCTCTTCTTGCAAGCGCTTCTTTAAGTAGATATGGTTATACAACCCAGTCAAACCATCTGTAATGGCTTGATGCTTGACCTGGGCAAACAGTTGAGCATGGCTAATCACCACAGAAACCTGATCGGCAACTGCAGCAACTAAGCTAACTTCAGCTTCTCGCCATTGGCGTACCATCCGACATTGATGCACCACGAGTATCCCCAATAGATGGTTGCCATCCATTAGCGGAGCTGCTATTAAGGACTGACTGCCAATATCTTGGAGAAACTCTCTACACAACAATGTTCGGTTGTCATTTGCCCCGCTCGGCTGCCCTTCTGTCGTGGGCCGAAAATCGAGCTGGACACTATAAGCACGGAGCCCTTTGACCGACTTTAGTCCTGGGACACAAAACTCATGACTGACTACCAGAGGATCTTCGGCATGAGGTTGTAAAATGTGGCACCGATCTGCCAATATAGCTTCGCCAAGTTCTTTGGTAACGGTATTAAGTATGGTATCAAGATCTAGCGAGCTTCTAACTGCACGAACTATATGATTGATGAGTAACTCTTGCTCGTGATTCATCTGAAGATTAGCAGCCATCTGATTGAATGCCTTAGCCAACAATCCCAGCTCATCTCCTGTTGGAACCTGGACACGACAAGATAAATCTCCTCGACCTATGGCTAACGTTTCACGCACAAGCTGATTAATTGGGACAGTAAAATGCCCAGTTGCTGCATAGGCTAATAAAACCGAAAGCCCAAGAGCAGTGCCAGCCAGTAATACCATAATGATAAACCAGTCATGTGCCGGCCCATAAATAGCGGTAAGAGGAACGCCCACAACTACAAGCCAGTGCGTTTCCGGAACGCGATCAAAAGCATAAGCTCGAGGCATGCTGTCAGCAATTCCAACTCCCTCTAAGGTACCTCTGACACTTCTGGAGGCAGCTCGAACAGTTCTCGCCTGGGAGTAGTCTTTACCTAACCATTCCTTGAAGTGTAACGTCCGGGCCAATACCCGATTGCTTTCATCCACAACAACAATTACAGACCCATTCTCCTCGTCCAGTCCTTGAAAAAGCTTTAACACAGCTTGTGGATCTATGCAGGACACCAAGATGCCCTTCAGCTTTCCGCCCTTCAGAACTGGCGCACCTACAGCTATTATGGCGGATCCAGTATGGGGACAATGTAAATATCCCGAGATTGCAGCCTTGTGTGTACTAACAACTTGTCTAAAAAACGGTTGTGCTTGAAGTTCCTGAGGAGAAAGTTCGGCTGATGCTCCATTTGTAGCCAAAGTCCTACCCACAGGATCAAGAAGGTTTACGCTATGCCAATCAGCCTGTGCTTGAGAGGCCGTTGCAAGGACTTGACGGCAAGCGCCAAGATCCAGTTGTTGAAATTGTGGCAAGCATGCCAATGCCTGTAGCCCTTCTTTCTGGGAGATGACCCAGTGAGACAAGGTACGAACAGCAATTGCTGCCTGGAAAGTGGTAGCACGTCTTGCTTCACTTTGTAGTGTTTGATATTGCTTCCAGAAGCTTAACGCGCCAATGACAAGCAACGGAGTAGCAACAGCAAAGCACAAAAGAAGCAACCGAGCTCTAATCTTGAGATTGTTGAAAAATTTGTCCAGCC
>JACQVM010000303.1 GCA_016209785.1 Candidatus Melainabacteria bacterium
AGCAGATACATAATCTCGCGGGAGGCCGGGTGATTGTGCTAGGAGACTTGCTGATAGATGAGCTATTGGAGGGCAAGCCCGAGCGTATTTCACGAGAAGCACCTGTAATTATTCTGGAACATGTGGATACAGAGCTAAACCTAGGAGGCGCTGCTAATGCAGCTCACAATGTAGCAGCTTTAGGGGGTGTCTGCCATGCCATTGGTGTAACGGGACGTGATGCGTACCACCAAAAGCTGGCAGGACTTTTTGACCAGGTAGGCATTACACATAGTCTGGTGCAGGATGCTACTCGTCCTACCACTGTCAAAACACGGATTCTGTCTAAATCGCATGCACTGTCGCAACAGCTTTTGCGTCTTGATCGCATTTGCCATGATAAGGTAAGTCCTCTTGTTGAAGGATTGTTGATAGACAAACTATCTCAGGTGGCTCATCAGTACAAAGTAATTGTAGTGTCGGATTATCGTGGTGGCCTGATTACCGATGGAATTATAAGAGCGTGTAAGACCATTGCTGCCAAATTCAATTTAATGGTTATCGTTGATGCTCAGGATCATTTGGAGCGCTTCCAGGATGTGTTGCTTATGACTCCCAATCAGCCTGATACTGAAAAAATGGTTGGATTTGCTATTACTGACAAGGCAACACTTGCCTCAGCTGGGGAGGAGCTTCTAGTAGCCACTGGTGTGAAGGCTCTTCTCATTACGCGTGGCGGTGATGGTATGGCTCTTTTCCAGGCTGGTAAGGAGATGGTTGAGCTGCCAGCTTTTAATAAGAGTGAAGTCTTTGATGTTACCGGTGCTGGAGATACTGTGGTAGCTACAATGGCACTGGCGCTGAGCACGGGTTGTAGTTTTGTGGAGGCAATGGCTTTGGGTAATTTAGCCGCAGGAATTGTGGTGAAGAAACAAGGTACTGCTGTAACTAACCAACAGGAAATGCTTGAGCACCTTGAGTTGGTCCATTTGAGCGAATAGATATGCTTATTTATCGGACTCTAAGGCAACTCGGAAGAGGTCATAAGCTGGATAGTTGTCGCCCGTCATATGCTCTATGGAAGACATAACAGTCTTGCGGAATTGTGGCGGCAATCTCCTGATTGTCTCGGACATAGCTCGAAACTGTTCGGTAAGTCCCTCCAGGGCGGCTTCAAATGCTTGGTTGGACAAAAGTATTTCACGCTCATTAGCCAAGGTGGTGATACTGTCTTTGTATATCAGGTGTTCTGTGAACTGACTTTGACGTGATTCTGGATAGCCTGTTGTCAGGCGGGGTTTCAAACTTTCAACTATGAATGGATTAATAAAATCCTCTTGAGGTTCATTATTGTCGCCTGGTAGTTCTAGTTTCGTGCTCATGGGATTAACTCCTGGGTCTTTTGTGCTTTCTCAAGTCTATCGGCGTGGGCTATAAGTTAGACAAGCAGCTACGTACTTTCCGCACAGCAAATGCTCCAGAGAAACTAATCATGCTTGCAGATAGGTGACTGGACTAATAAGCCGGCAAACATGTCCTGGTGTGACTATAATGAACAGACTATAGCAGTCTATATAGGAGGTACTAGAAAGTTAAATGCTGAAACGGGTGAATGTTCTTGATTTTGCTTTCTTGCTTGTTTGTCTCTTGTCTTGCTTAGGCTTTGGTTTAGCTCGATCTGGTTACGCAGGCGTCAACAAGGTTATTCAAGGGCATTCTAAGGTGGCTATAGACATATATTTTGTTGGTCTTAAAACTCAAGATACTGCCATTTTCCAGGTGGGAGATAAGGCTGCACTTACCATCCGCAATCAACCTGTATATCCTCCCATGAGCATTGTTTTTGTGAAACACTGGCCTAGACAAGTGTCTTTTCTAGCATCTGACGGCAACAAGGCAATTGCTGTGCCAGATCCTGCACAGCCACTTGCGCATGATTTTGTTGTCACTATCTCAGACGAGGCTGAGGTCACTGCGGATGGATATGTGGTGCGTGGCAATAAGATTAAGATTGGCAACCAAGTAGAGCTGGAAAGTTTTAAGTACCGTGTTCAAGGTGTAGTAACCGACATAAGACCACTTCCTTAGGATTATGGTCAAAGGACTCACGAAGTTGCTTACCAGAGTAGCTCAAATTCTTTCCCTTGACCGTCTTGATGATGCTTGGGCAGCTACATGTAAAGGCTCGTTGGTGGGAAGATTGTGGCTAAATACCTGCCGGTTTGCTCAAAGGCAGCTACCACCGTCTGTAAGGATCTTGGGACGGTTGTGTGAATTCATGAGCTATTTGCTCATCCTCGGACTTTGTCTGTCGCTTGCCCTGCCTCAGTTTGTCTTAGACAAGGGTGGTTTAGCTATTTTGGTCATTTGTGCCCTGGCCTTAAGGTTAATGAGTTTCATACTGGGAGGAAAACAAGCGTACAAAACTAACGCTATAGACATGCTAGTGCTTGTTTTTCTTGGTGTATGTATTGTGGCAACCTTTGCTTCACACTACCTGGTCTCTAGTGTCAAGGGTTTAAGTAAAGTTGTAGTTTATGTTGTTGCTTACTTTGTCTTTGTGCAAGCCTTTAGCCAGTCTCGTACGCGTATCGTTTTAACATGGTGTTTGCTTGCTGTCGCTGGAGTGTGCGTTGCGCTATATGGTCTGTATCAATATGAGACTGGTGTAGCACCGTTGGCTACCTGGGAGGATCCAACTGTGGAGGTGAAAGGCACGCGCATATATTCATCTTTAGGGAATCCTAACTTGCTTGCTGGATATCTTATACCACTAGTGCCAGTGACCTTTTGTTTAGGCTTGGTTGCATTGTGTCGGAAGAATGTTGTGGGTTTCCTGGTTGCTCTTTGTGGTTTGGTAATTGTTCTCGTAGGTACGGTGCTCACAGGTAGTCGTGGTGGTTACATAGGGCTTGCTGCTGGGCAGCTATGTATTGTGCTGGTTGCTAGTAGTTGGTTATGGAGACAGTACCCACGTGTCAGGATTGTGATTTGTGCGTTGCTTCTAGTTTTGCCTTTTGTGGCTTGGATGACAGTGCATATGGTGCCAACAATGGAGCAACGGGTCTTGTCCATTTTTTCTGGCTGGGAGCATTCTTCTAATGCATTCCGTCTCAATGTATGGCGCTCTTCTTGGCTAATGTTTCTTGACAACTGGTGGATAGGGATAGGGATAGGCAATGAAACCTTTCGGCTAGTGTATGGGCTTTATATGAAAAGTGGCTTTGATGCTCTTGGTACATATTGCGTGCCGCTGGAAATTGCCGTTGAGACAGGTGTACTTGGAGTCATTGCATTTGGTGCCCTCATGACTGTCTTGTTTGCACGAGCTCACGTAGCTTTCTGGAATGCCGATGATGCCGTGGGGCGCTGGTTGGTGCTTGGGCTTATCTCTGGTGTTGTTGGCATTCTTGCGCATGGGCTATCGGATACAGTCTTTTATAGGCCACAAGTGCAGTTTGTTTTTTGGTTGATTGTTGCGTCTTTGGTGGCGCTTAGGGGCGCGGCTTGGCAAGACCGTAGCGGTGCGGGCAGTGTAGCGTGAGTGCTGTCAGGGTGTGTGTTAGATAATTGTTCTTGGCAAGGTAGGAATTTCTAGGGAAAATCCTATGGTCTGCTGTCTGGTAGGCCGGCTATGCTGGGGACAACAAATGTAAGCGGGTCGCCGTATTTTCTTGTGGACACTCGAGAAAGATTAACCAGCCGGCGGCTCGCTAAATTTTGGGTCGATCAGAGCTTGTATAATATGCTCTGATTGATTCGGTGGGTGTTATTTATTGGGTGAAAGATATGAAAATGAGGATCGTTGCCAGTGTTTGTGCTTCGTTATTGTTGGTTGTTGGCGGTGGGTTGCCTGGACAGGCTGAAAAGATAGCAACTCCAACTCAGATTAAGATTGGCTACTTTAACTTGGCTCTGGTCAAAGCTTCTTATCCCGAGGCTGCCGGATCTGAGACACTGCGTACCAATGCAGAGTCTCAATTGCGACGCGATGTGGAGGAAGGCAACAAGCGTCTGCAGAAGGGCCAGGAAGAAAAGAAACCGCGGGAAGAGCTAGAAAAAATGGCGCGCGAGTTGCAGGCCGAAATTAATGCCAAACAGCAAGCCTTAATCCAGCTTGTTCAGACTCAAGCAGCGATAGCAACTCAAAATATTGCGCAAGCAGTGAATTCTGTAGCGCGTGACAAGAGCTTGGATTTGGTGGTGGATGGAGCAGGTGTATTTGCAGGTGGTGACAAGATTGTGAATAACGGCCTTGACATTACAGAGGAAGTCGTCAAGCGTTTGCAGCCACAGGCACTACGGCCAACCACGTCAGGTGCCACCGGTGGTGCCAGTGCACCGATTACGCCAGCATCCTCAGGTGGTGGCAAGTAATTGCTGTAGGAGTTGAAATGTTGCCAGGGGGCAATTTGGGAGAAAGTTGTCTTTCTAAAATTGCCCCCTTGGTCTATGATTAGAAATGGC
>JACQVM010000333.1 GCA_016209785.1 Candidatus Melainabacteria bacterium
AGCGCATGCCCGAATTCATGAACTATGGTTGCACCTTCAAAAAATTGAAGGAGGACAAACGGTAATGCTTCCCTGCTTGAGAAAATATAATAGTTTTCTAAGAGATAGAAAACAAAAAACTGCATCGAAGCAAACAATCCTGGGCAATTAAGTGGGGATATTACGCACATCATATGGGAGTCACCTCTCCACAGACATTCGGGGGCGTTGTCTATGTGCTACCGTGGTATCCTGTTGCCTGGCTTTTATCGTTATCTTTGCAAGCTGCGTTTATCCAATAGGAAGTAGCTTTTGAGCGGTCATGAACCTATCGCCCTTAATTTAAATCAACGCCGCCAAATAGTGTTTGCGGCTGCTGTTGGAATTGCTGGACTGTCTATCAGCTTGTTGTGTCTTGTGCCATTGTTCATTCGCGATGTGGCCACTAAGAGCTTGTTTGCTGATCTCTTGCAGGAAAGTTTCTTCTTTGACATTGTTGGCTGGATTGGAGGCTGCTGGCTCTTGTCTTGGGTCTCAGCTTTGTCCCAGTGGCGCAAGATGGCTCGACTTGGACAATGGCTGGGCATAGTCCTCCTTTGTTTAGATCAGGTAGTCCTGTTGGCTGTGTGGAAAGCACTTTCACTATGCCACAACAACTCTATTGATGGTCTCTGGCTAGCGCCGGCCTTACTGCAAGCCTGCTTTCTAGGTTACTTCTTTGGCTTTTTCACAATGCCAGCATTGACCCTTTCAGGCAATCGTACGTTGACAGGACTGGGAGCACTGGCAGTTCTTTTGCCCTGGCTGCTGGGAAGACAAGCAATTATTCTAGGCACACAGTATCTTTGTGGCTATTATTTTTAGTTGCGGGATGCCACCAGCTCCTGTACACGGTTTTCCTCTAATGTAGCAATAGCAACCATGGCTTCATCGCTGTCCAGGGGAATCTTATCTTCTATGTCTAGTTCTAGGCCACGTCGCATTGCTAACAAGATTTCTTCGCCAGCTTCATCTTTTTTCCCTTGCTTCAAAAATACATCAACCTTGACCATCCGTGCTACAAGGCAATCATCATCAAATTCCAAGGCACGTTCGGATAAATTTAAGGCTGACGTTGCATCTCCGTCCGCGAAGGCCGAACAAGCACCAGCAGCCAACAGACCAGCCTTGAGCTTGCCATCTACTTCGGGAAACTCAGAACTTCTCAAAAAGGCAATTCTGGCAGACTTGTAGTTCCTGTGCTTGTAAGCAAGGACACCTTCTAGAAAGTAAGAGTAAATAGAACCAGGCTTGGTGCAACGTAATCTTTTTAGTTCTTGTGAGGCATGTCGACCAAGCCCAGCCTTGTCGTACAGCAGCGCCGCCTGGCAGGACAAACTTGCACTGTACCTACCAGAGGTCAATTCAAGAAGCACTCCATTCAATTTGGTGGCAACCTGAGGTCTTGATAGTCCACAAAACCACAAGCGTATGTTCTGGTTTTCCAGAAGATACAGGTAGACGAAAGCACCGGCAATGATTGTTAGGCACAGCAACAGTTGCTCACCCGGTGGTCCTGCAATTTGAGCTAATTGCCAACGTGGACCACCCAGCCCAACGGAGGCAATGATTGGCTCAACAATTAAGTTGAGCCCACAAACAAACACTATAGTGTAACCAATAAGCGTGGACAAAAACGGGTGTGGACGAAACAGCAATGCCGGCAAAAGACACACAGCAAACAAAAGTTGTGCTATCCAGCCAGCAAACAATACTGGAATTAAAAGTTTAGCCGAGCTCAGCCCTTCCGGAATTGCTTGATACCACATAAGACCATAAGACCAGTTTCGACAATACCCACCAAACCACTCAGTTGCCACAATGGTCGTTCGCAAGTCAAGCAGTGTTAACAAAGGAAATACAAGAAAAAGGACAATGCGCCAAACAAAGGCCCTATCCTTATCGCTCAAGTTCTCCTTACACAGACGCTCACGCTCTCCCAAAAGCCGCCAAAGGGCATTTATCGCCACCAATACGGTCATTGCCGTTACACACCACATATAAATGTTGTTCATAATTTGGTTGCCATACCAACTTGAAGGGCTTGTCATTATATAAGGGGATTCCGGGAGTAAGCCTGAGAGAAAATTATTTCTGCCAGCAATCTTAGGTTAACTATTCATATTGGTACGGCTGGCAAACCATTGCCGTGGTCGGGCCCCATACAGACACCAAAATACAAACAAAGCCAATGCTGCGTGACAAACAGCAATGATGGAGACAATGAACGGCTCTGGCTGAGTGTATATAGCTACCCAGTCCCCATAAAGTCCTGTTAAGGACAAAAGGCTATATACAATCGTTGTCCCCCCAACTGACCAGAAAAAAAGATAAACAAGAAGTGCCACTGCCGCCGGTGCTCTAGACTGCAAAGCCCCTACCAAGGCACCAAGTCCAATTATAATTTGCACAAGATTTCCAGCCAAATAACTCCACACAAGCTGTACTGGAGTAAACATACCTGTTGGTACAACATAACCCCACACAAAAGCATAGTGAAATTCTTTTACTTGTCCGCCGAAAAGCTTAATAGCCACTACATGACCCAGCTCATGGAAGAACACCACCGCCGGTATAAGCCAGAAGATGACTATACGTTGCAACAAATACCGGTCATGGACTGTAAGCTCTTGATCCCAGAGGCTAGACCAATTCTTTTTAACCTCTAGCCCTGTTATCACCATTAGTGGCAGGAATAAAAGGTTAATGAGATCAAGAGGTACCACTGGAAACTGCATGCGACCAGTTTACGGCAAGGCCTCAGCTGTCAGCAACGGAGAACAAGCCAGCGGGATAGCAGTCCTCTTCTCAGTAAAGGCTCTCAATGACTCTTTGAGCTTGCGATCCGTTGGTTTAACCAGTACAAGATCTGCCAATCCTGGCGGAATAGCTTCCGTCCCTGCCTCATTGAAAATAATCACAATGGGCAAATTTGGTCTTACGCGTCGTGCATCCACCACCACTGAAATCATGGACAACTTCATTTTTTCCATGGACACCACTAGTGCCCCAAAACCTTGTTCTTGAATTAGTCCTGAAGCTATTTGGGGATTGCCCGTAGCTAGCACTGGATAGCCAAATCCTATCAACTTTTCAGTTAGCTTCCGTCTGGAATCTGGTTGGGCATCACAACAAATGAGCTGAGTAAGAGGATTCTCTGAGATTGATTCCAACATATTGACCCCACAGCAGTGCTTTAAGTGTTGCCAAACACTACCTATGTCATTTTTCTATGACAGGCTGGACCCAGGTGTGCGTATACATTAGGCCCAAGTAATTTAATCATAAATCTTGTTCCTAACAGCACCGTATTCAAAAACCAATAAGTTTGTACGGGGCTACCTATATAATCTGTTACTTTAGCGTCCAAACAGCTTCAGCAATCCAATTGATAAAAAGTAAAGCCCTACTAGCGCTCCTAATACTAGCAGCATAGAAAAAGCAGTTGGGTCGGGAGTAATAATAGCTGCAATTACTGAGGCACAAAAAATTGCATATTTCCATACCTTTAAGAGTTGGTTGGAGTTAACAAGCCCGGTAAAGGACAAAGCAAAGATTACAATTGGCAGTTGAAAGCTTAGTCCCATGTAGACAAGCACAGAGCTCACTAGAGAAATGTAAAAGTCCAGCCTCTGGTTAATGGGCGAGATGCCTTGTCCAAAGGAGCCAAAAAAATTCAGCATCGGTGGCAATATAAAAAGATAAGCAAAAGCCGCTCCTGCTACAAACAACACTGGCCCACCAATAACAATAGGCATTAAGATTGCTCGTTCGTGTCGCCTTAACCCTGGCGCAACGAACTGGCTTGCTTCGAACAAGACATACGGGAATGCTAAAACCAACCCTGTATACAACGCAACCTTTAAGTACACTACAAGTGGCTCTTCCAGCGATAAAGCTTGAAAGGTAATATTCCCAGCAGGAGCTTCCAGAAAGACAACGACCTTCTTAGCTATAAATAACGCAAATAATACCGCAAGTGCCACAGCCACAAGGCAACGCAAAAGACGCGTACGTAGCTCATCTAAGTGCTCAACTACACTCATTACCTTATCGTCGTCAACATAACCTGTGCCGACTTGTACCCCGTCCACTTTGTCGGGTTGTGTTGAGCCATGACTAATATCTTGGTTGCTGCTTAGCTCTTCCACCTTGGGGGCTCTTGGTTAGGAAATTAATCCTTAGGTCTTATAAAACCTCTGTTGGACTGCACTAAATAAAATAACACCTGCAGCCACAGCCACATTGAGTGACTCACTCATTTTACTCATGGGAATAGACACAACTTTATCTGCTTGGGACAAAAGCCCTGACGACAATCCTTGACCTTCATTGCCAAAAGCGAGAGCAGTTGGGACAGTTAAGTCCGTTTCCCAAAAAGGCGTTTTGCCTGTTGGATCACATGCTAACAAAACAAGATTATGCTCTTTTGTGGCAGCGCGAGCCTCCTCAGTAGAAATGTTAGCAACAATTGGAAGGCTAAAGACTGCCCCCGCAGAGGCCCTCACAGTCTTGGGGTTGTACGGATCCACAGTGCCTTTAGTGAGAATTATGCCAGTAGCGTCAGATGCAGCGGCTGTTCGAATTAGCACGCCTAAATTGCCAGGATCTTGTATGGCCTCAAGAACCACCACCAAAGGACTAGTGCCTACAAATACCTCATTTATTGAATGCTCAGGAATCTCACCAATAGCCACAATGCCAACTGGCGTGTCAGTTGAAGCAAGTTCCTTAAACCTTCCATCCTCAATGACTGAAATAGACGTTAACTTATTCAGGTTGCAAGAGCCAAGTCCAGAGCTTAAGAAAGACTGACTAACAACGATATCCTTTACGTGCACGCCTTTGGCAAAGGCCTCGTTGATTAACTTAACTCCTTCAATAAGGAATAAACCTGACTTCTCACGTTGAGCCCGCAGTTTTAAGGAACGAAGTTGACTGCATAGCTTATTGTGAGTTCCACTGATAGGAGTAATTTTCATTGTCCCCTATCGTAAGGCAACCATAGCTTAGCCATCAAGATTTAAACAGCTAGCTTTTGTTGAGCCAATTTAGCTAATCTAGCAAACGCTTCTTGATCATTGACGGCCAGATCAGCCAGCATCTTACGGTTAACCTGAACATTAGCCTTGCTCAGCGCATTTATGAAGCGGCTATAACTTAAGCCATTCAAGCGACAAGCAGCATTTATACGGGCAATCCATAGCGATCGAAAGTCCCGCTTACGCTTGCGACGATCTCGATAAGCATTTTTCCACGCCTGCATGAGCGCTTGATTAGCTGCAATAAACAATGTGGATTTTGAGCCACGGAATCCCTTGGCAAACTTAAGCACCTTCTTGTGGCGTGCCCTTAATACATTACCCCGTTTAACACGTGCCATCCTACTTCTCCTTGCTTTTCAAGTTAGTGTTGTCTTAATTGAGCATTTAGCCGCCATCGGGGAGGAGAGTCCCTTAGACAAGCATGTCCAAACATACCTTTGCTGACCTCTGGTGAGGTTAGCGCTAACGAAGATACTTTCTATAGGGGAACAGCTCCAGAAGCGATTTTTTTAACTCTGGTGCAACAGCAGCCCAACCACGCAGGTTACGCTTTACCTTAGGCGCCATCCACTCGTTAATGTGCCGCTTTCCAGCTTGTTTGCGTAGAATTTTCCCTGTAGCAGTTATCTTAAAGCGCCTTGCAGCAGCCTTGTTGGTCTTCATTTTAGGCATGATAGCTCCAGTAGTCTTGATTAGTTGGCTACTTTCTCACTCCTGGTCAGCCTTTGGCTCTATGAGAACCGGCTTTCCCTTCTGGGAGTGAGGCGAGAGGATCATTATAACAGTCTTGCCCTCCAGTCTTGGCTCCCTGTCAATGATTGCTAAATCTTTGAGATCACCAACAAATCTTTCCATCAATTCTGTGGCTAGATTTGCATGCTGCACCTCACGACCTCTCAGCATAATTAGGACCTTAATCTTATCGCCCTCATTGAGAAACTTCTGAGCACTTCTTACCTTAACC
>JACQVM010000304.1 GCA_016209785.1 Candidatus Melainabacteria bacterium
AGCCGGTGGTGGAGTACCTGCTGGTGGTCTAGTAGCTAGTCCCATGGGGCAACGAATTATCCATTCTGCCACTAAAGGTGGGCATGTTGATTTTTCTTGTCCTAGCGTTGTAGGTACAGCATTTCCATAGGACGATTGATAGCACCATTCCGCTGGACTTTGACTGTAGCCTTCAGCTTTGGTATCAGCAAAATAAGTTGCAGAATTGCTAGCGTTTTGATTTCTAGCCATTACATGCCAAACAAGTTGTACATTAGAGTTTGCTTCTTGTGTAACCAACGAATTTAAATTTTGGTATAAGGACTGTCCATCCAATAAACTAAGCCCTGCAAAAGGTGTAGTTGGCACTACAGAAAGATGTATGTTGCCTCCTCCAGGTTTGCTGGAGTTGGTGGTATCACCTTGTACGTTAAACAAAAACATTAAGTCTTGATTTGGCGGAATGCTTGTCTCAGCTAAGGCTGGCGGCAACCAACTGTCTGAAGTTGGCCTGCTACCAATGACAGGATATTGAGTACGCTTCAAAAAAACCAGTTGAACTTGTCCATCCTTTGCAGGAGCTGCCCAATCCTTAACTGGTGCCGAAGCCTCTTGTCCGGTGTCTACTGGACCCTCTGCTGCAATTTCTTCCTTGGTAGCTGCACGAGTTGGTGGCCAAAAGTCAGTGTCCATTACTTTTAGGTGATTTGTACCAATAACTTTTACACTACCCCCAGTGAGTGCCTTCTGATTCTTGTACATCTCCATTGCCACGTTCATGGCATATCCTGCATTGAACATAATCATGTCTGCTCGTTCAAGTGTTTGAAGCAAAGCAGTCAGAATAGGCATTTGTTGCTCGACCTTTTGTTTAAGCTCAGAGATTTTTGCACTATTTGGATCTTCTCCAGCTTCTATAAGTGAGTTTATTTCAGACTGAATATTCTCAATTTCTGCTAGTATGCTTAATGCTTCTTGTGCCTTACCTGAAGCTAAAGTACGAGCATTTTCAAAAGTTTGCGAAGCTAGCCGGTTTAAGGTAATTACTTGCACCCAAAGGGTGTCCAACACGTCAGTGTTTTCACCATTGGTGGTGACAACATTACCATTTTCATTAAAGGCAATGACGCGAGCGTTGTCTGGTATGGTAGCCTGCGCAGGCTTATAGCCCCATACATTGAGGAGTTGCTCACGAAAAGCTGGTGGATTGGTAGCAAATCTTCTTTGATCTCGAGGATCAAATTGTCCTGTGGGGTCAACATTAAACAATGCGCTTATAGCTGGCAAAGTATTTTGGGTCTCAGCGTATGCTGGAGAGATAAAGTTATTTAAGTAAGCAGTAAAGGCTTTCTCACTGCCTTTTGTTTTAGTCTTCAAAGGTTCGCTTAAGGCATTTACCACTGAAGTTATATTGGCGCGCAATCCCATGGTTTTAAGCCAGTCATAAACCATAAATGACAATGCAACGCTAGGGTCATCTTGTGAACGTCCACGGTACGGAGCCTGTACAAGCTCTCCCATTTTCTTAGCTGTTCCTGGTACTGGGCCATTTTTGGCAACAAACCAGTTGCCTTGTCCTGCGTTGTTCCATCCTGTAAAAGGACTAGTACTTTTGTCTTGTGCTGTCTCTGAAAGCATAGAAGCATTCATGATGTCTTTAACAGTATTGAATTTCAGTGCAGGACTATCCGGTGGAAATCCTTGAGGAAAGCTTACACACAATGAGCCACTTGGCCCGGTAAGTCGGCTGCCACCACATTGAGCAGTGGCTGCAACCTTAACAACACCAGACATGCCTTTGCCGCCTGCGTTTGGTGCAAGGCTGTTGATTGACTCGCTTGCGGTAATGCGCACAACTGACGGTGGCAGTATGTCGCTAGAGGATAGCTGCGTAAATTTGTTGTTGTTGACTAAAGATGGTTGATCACCGATAGCTGCAAATGTAAAGTCTAGCGTTTGTCCAAAAGCATTGGTAGCTACCTTTGTATATGGTTTATAACGTTTGCCACTGGCAGCAGAATACGAAGTTGAATTATCTACTTGTGCAGCACTTTCAGGGCTAGGTACTGGAACATTTGTCATACCTTCCCCATCTGGTAGCCGTCCAATCTCAATTGTTGGTTTACCTACAAGTTGCCCTTTGCCCATGCGGCGGCTATTTGCCAGGTAAATGGCTAGAGCATTTTCTTGAATGTTAATTGGGTTGTTGTCCTTGTCCACTGGTTTGACAGCACCGGTGGAGGCACAAGCAGCCATGATAGCGTCTTTAAGTTGTTTAGCGTCATCATTTGCCTTTTTCAAGTCTTGCTTGCAAAGCAAGAGCATTGTCTTGTTGCCTAATTCTTTAGAAACAATTGTGTCCAAGCGAATGGTAGCTAAAATGGTATTGATGCCTATGACAGTACGGTTGTTTATGTTTCCATCTACATCGTCAACAAGAGCAACCTTGCCAAAGTTGCCATTAATAACAACTCGTCCAAGGTCTTTAGCAACCGCAAGGGCAGCAGCTTCTGCAGCATTGGTAGCTTCTCGTTGGGTGCCGAAGAGCTGCCCATAATTCATGGCAAAAAAGCCAACAAGTGCAAGGACAGTAACCACAGCAATCACCAGAACAAGAGTGTTACCTCGTGCTACTGCCTTGCCTTGC
>JACQVM010000305.1 GCA_016209785.1 Candidatus Melainabacteria bacterium
GCTATAAGTGTCCCCAGCACCATCGGTAAGAGCCATGCTTTTGTATTGTGTATTCTCATATAACCTTTGAGCCCAACAAGTCTGCCAGGAGTATAGTTGCAGGATGACCGAAAGGAAAGTATTCTTTAATTGGTTTAATGTAAGTTGTCTTGTGTTGTAAGCCATGACAAACACAGATTGGCTGTTTCACTCTCCCAAGGATAAACCGCATGTACTGTGCGTTGCTGTCTTGCTTGCTCTCCAACTTTATGGGCTTAACTCAGTAGCCCAAACATCTCGAGCTAACCAGTTAGCAGCTAATGAACACCTTAACAAAGGTAACTTTTATCTTGGCAGACGCCAATTTACAGAGGCCTTAAACGAATATGGTCAAGCATTAGACCTGGACCCAAACAACTCTGCAGCGCGCAACAATATAGTCCTTACTCACTTAAACTGGGGAGCTCAACACTTTGCTCAAAAGCACTTCGATGAAGCACGTAAGGAATGGGAAACCGTACTTGATCTTGATCCGTATAATCGCAATGCTAAACACAACATTTCTGTCCTTGAGCAAACATTAGCCCGCCTAGGTCCAGCAAGCCCCAACAAACAACCTGCCAAAGATGCCGGTCCATCAGCAACAAACCCTGGAAGTACAACTACCAATAAGCCACCTGCGTCGCCACCTTCGGCCGTGATTATCCTGACCCCTGGCTTAAGACAATCACAACCCCTAGCAGATAAGGACAGCGCTAGCACAGAAAGCCAGCCCTCTCCGCCAGAGTCTGTAGAGCCACCTTCCCAACCGGCACAGCCCACAAGTTCTGAGCCTGCAAAAAGCCAGAACCAGAGCACCTCTGGTTCCTTAGAAGATCAATTATCTGCCATTGAAATGAAGATTTATGGTCATACCCTAAAAGACATGACGGTTTTTAGACGCCTAGAAAAAATTGAGCTGGACTCTACTGGCCAAGTAAAGTCAGGCACAATTAAGGAGCGAATCGATTTGCTCAAGCAAACTTATGGGCTTTAGCTAAGAGATGCCTAGGTGTTGCCAAGAATTAAGCAAAACTATATGGCTGTGCTTTTAGCGCTGATGACAAGAGAGCGTATAATTAAGCAGTCGGCTTCTTGAGAGGACAATTGGCTTGTGCACACAGAAAGTAGCCTCCTCTTTTATTGACACACTACTAACTCGGATTTACGTAGTGTATTTTTTTGCATCTTCAGCGGTGCTTGTCGTAGTGGCCGCATTCATATGTCTTGTCACGGCTCCTTTTGATCCAAATCGCCGCTTGCTGCATTATTTTGCCTGCTGGTGGGGTCATCACTACATACAAATTGTTCCTAAATGGACATGTCATTTTGAAGGGAAGGAACATATTGATCCTGCAAAAACTTACGTGCTCGTGGCTAATCATCAGTCCTTTGTGGATATCATTGTGCTTTACGGGCTTATGAGACCATTTAAGTGGGTCTCTAAAGAGTCCATTTTTAAAATTCCTTTTGTGGGCTGGAACATGCTCCTTAATCAGTACGTGCAAATTAAGCGCGGCAACATGAGCAGCATTAAGGACATGCTACAAACTTGCCGCCAGTGGCTAATGCGTGGTGCCTCAGTTTTAATTTTTCCTGAAGGCACCAGATCAGAGCATGGTGAATTACAGGCATTCCGTGATGGGGCATTTAGACTATCAAGTGAATTGGGCTTACCTGTGGTGCCTATTGTGGTTGATGGTACCCATAAGATTATGCCTAAGCATAGCAATACACTTTGTTTTGTAGCCCCAATCACAGTCAAGATATTACCTCCTGTCTCACCCAAAGACGTTGCTGGTGGGTCTGCACAACTCAGAAATCATGTCCATAAGCTTATGCAAGAGACCTTGAGCGAAATGCGCAGGGAAAAAGCACCAGAGCTAGTTTTGTCTCAGTAGGAGTTCAATGCCGTCAGTATTCAAGGGCCGGTGCAGCTCCGCTTGATATTTGCCAGAGTGCCGAGACAGGAACAGCATCAATACCTTTATCAATCCCAATAACATGAGAGCCTAAATAAAGGACAATGCCACGATGAAACTTCTTGCCTGTCAACGCTCTTAATGTTTGTAAGCCTTTGGGTACACCGCTCACCAAAGACGTAGCTTTGCACTCGATTCCCACAATTCGGCCATCGCGCCCTTCCAGCACCATATCTACTTCTTCTCCATTTTCCGTACGAAAGTGATATAGTCGTGGGTTAGTTTTGCTCCAGGATATTTGCTTGATTAGCTCCATCAGTACAAAGTTTTCGTATATTTTGCCCAGCAATGATCCATTCCTTGCAATTGCCTGTGCAACAAGCCCTAGCAGATGACACAACAAGCCAGTGTCATTGACATATATTTTGGGAGATTTAACCAAGCGCTTACCAATATTGCTAAACCACGGCCGTAGCGGAACCACAAGAAAGAGCAATTCAAGCAACGCAATATACATTTTCACTGTTGTCAATTTCATTTCCAGTGAACGTGCAATATCTGAATAGTTAAGCAATCCGCCTGTACGAGAACCGATAACTTCAAGCAGTTTCGGCATCTGTGTCAACTGCTCAATGTGACGGAGATCACGCACATCTCTCTCGATCAATGCAGTAATGTATCCAGCAAACCAATTTTTGCGCCGGCTTGGTGTTTCTCTCATGAATGCATCGGGATAACCACCAACACACATGAGGTCTATTACTTCAGACAAGCTAAGGCTCTTTCGTGGCTGAAGCTTGCTATCACCAAATATGGTATCAACAAATGCCTCACATGCTAAGCGAATCTCGCCCTGCGACAGTGGCCACAGCGTGTGAATTTCAATCCGGCCAACAAGGGTGTCTACTACCTTTGGTAAAGCAAGAACATTGGCTGAGCCTGTGAGGAAAAATCGACCTGGACGGCGGTTGCGATCCACAGAATATTTTATTGGCAACATTACTTCTGGGGCTCGCTGTATCTCATCAATGATGACACTTTCAGGCAACATCTCCACAAATGACTGTGGGTCTCTGCGAGCCGCATTGAGAAGTCCTAAGTCATCAAAAGACATGTATTCTGGAGGGTTGGATGATCCTGAAAACAGTGCTTTTATCAGGGTACTTTTGCCAGTTTGCCTGGCCCCATTGACGAGAACTACCGGTGTATCGGTTGCCGCTTCAAGAAGAGCAGTTTTAAGATTTCTAGGCACAAGCATGTCAATATTTTACTATTGCGCCAGAATCTGGTGGTACAAAAGTCAATTTCCGTAACAATTTTATCGACCAGTCAGTAATTTAGACAACCACCTTACGCCAGGGCAGAAGCTAATGGCCCAGGTGGCCTGATACGGGCTCGCTCAGTTTCCTGTACTGCCTCAGCATCAATTGCCCAGGCATAAAGGCATGTGTAGAAAGCAGCCCGAATGTAAATTGACATGGCTGTCACAATTACAACAAGACTTGCCCAGAGCAATGCCCCCATAATTACCATGGGCGCTGTAAAGCCAAGTTTGGCATACCAAACATAGCCAAAGCCAGCCATACCAGCTAAATAGACAAGCCAACTTGTAAATCGACAAATAGAGTCTACCCCTACCTCGCCTATCCCAATGGTAAGAAGATTGCCTTGGGCAATTTTGTCAGCCCGCTTTAATCCACCCCAGAAAGACGTCCCTTCAATGACAATGGCAGGCAAGATTAAATGACCGGCCAGAGTCCAGAATATGTCGACTATGCTGGCTAGAAACCCAAAGCCTAAAAATCCAGAACCACGGTGGCTCCTGAGCCAACCAGCAATACGCTTGGCTATGAGGGTTGTAATGCCCAACATAATCATGGCTGGCAGGCTAGAGAAAACAGCCGAGCAGGCTTGCGAGAAGGTACCCGTCCCTTTACCTCGAGTGAGATGGCTGTATACAAGTGCTGTAGTGACTCCTTCTAGAAAGCGATTGGTCAGCCACCAACACATCATCAAAAGCACAATCACCAATGTAGACTCACTAAAAACTGCATTGCTTAAAGCCTGAAAACCGCCTTGGTCTAGCGGTCCGTTTAAGCCAGTAAGCCCTGCCATGCCAGCGGCTCCCTCATGTGGCACATGTCTTAGCATGCCATGAGTAGGGTAAGACATGTGTAGGGGCTGGCTAAGGCGATCATGTGGAACCTTCTGCATAGCTAGCCAGGCAAACAAGCTGCCGAACAAAAGATTGGTGAGCACGGTAAGTATTGACGGTACCAGCAAGCGTCTGTCCTGCCAGCCCATCTTTATGCTTGCGCCAATCATCCTGAAGCCACGTCCAAATGACTCAAACATTACCTTGGACCCTCATAAAGGACCGGCAATTTAGTAAGTGATTTGCTAGTAAAGAATTCAGGGTTGCCGATCCTAGGACTGTACCTTTCTTGCATTATTCTATTGAGTTGCCAAGCGAAAGTAAAGCATTATTTATTTGGGTTCTTGTAGTTCAAGCTCTTCTACCAGGTAAAGGCTATCC
>JACQVM010000306.1 GCA_016209785.1 Candidatus Melainabacteria bacterium
ATCCTCTACCATGCTTGTCCAGTCCTTTAAGTCTGGCTGTAGCTCTTCAATTACATCTTGCGGCAAGTTTAGTTGGCTATTGCCTGCCATAAATTCATCGACATTGTTTTTCATCATAGTAATAATGGGCGTTATGCCTGCCATGGCTAAGTCAACCCGATCTTTACGTGCTGGCTGAGGAGGTCCGACAGGAACAGTACCAATTGGGATGTTTATTACGATGCCCCTGCCGACCACCTCCGGCTCAGTTATAAGGCGGACAGGTTGTATGGTCACTTCGTCATAAAGACTGCTGGCCGCCTTCAGGACGTTCTTTAAGTCCAAACCAACGTCACGTAGCTTCTCCAGGCTAAGCTCAACCTTCTCAACCCTTCCTTTAAGTGGTGGCATCGACTGTGTGGTAGCACCTGTTGTATTGCTATCGGCATTCACACTTGTCTCTGATGTGACAGCAGGTGACAACTCATCACCAACTGCCGCCGCACTACCTAATAAAGTCATCAATGTCATCACAGCCAACAAAACATGGCACACTTTGTTGCCAGATGCACCAGTGGACTTCTCTGTGTGCTTGTTTGCTACCATGCCTAACCCCTTTCATGTAATTGCTAGGATCCATATTGTAAGCTACAGTACAGCAGTCTTAGAAACAGATAAAACTGTGTACACGGTTAGAGACTTTTTCAGCTAAGGCAGGAATCGGGCTGTGTAGTGATTCTTCCATTTGTCATTTTGCCCACTAAGAAATCCACAAGCTTGATCTCCCATGCTGTCAAGATGCCCTGGGCTTTGTGTGGTGCTTGATAGATGTTAGCTGTACTATACCAGTGGTAAGTGCAGAGTTGATTGACTTGCGGAGGGAAGACGGTGGACTGGTTTACGTTATCAATACTTACTGCGGCAATATGGGGCATTATCCCGTTTTTTGAAAAACATGCCGTTGCGGCTGTTGATAATGGCTTTGCGGCAGTAGCAATCAGAAATATAGGTGCTGCTATTGGTATTTTTCTTCCCTTGGTGTCAGCCTCCGCCAGAGCCGCCTTGCCGACAGTTCCCTTGAAGGCAGTGCTGTTCTTGATTTTTGCTGGCTTCATTGGCAGCGTGGTAGGACAGTTGACATATTTAACGGCCATGAGACTGGGAGAAGTATCCCGGGTGACGCCGGTGGCAGCCACGTGGCCTGTTGTCACACTTGTGGTGGCGCTTGCTTTCATGGGTGAGCCAATCAGCTTGAAAAAGATCTTGGCTGTAGGATTTATTGTAGGTGGTGTCCTTTTGTTGAAGGCATGAATAGAAGCTAAGCACCAGCAACTGCCTCAGTTTCGACGGGCAATAACGATTATCTCGACAGTATAAGCCAAACCGCTTTGGGTTGCTCCCACCCTTTGTCCGCAAATTAAATACTGCTGGGCGATGCAAGACTAAAAGAAGGTTGTCAAAGATTAATTCCTCTCAAATTGAGAGACTTCCTCTTGTGTTTTTCCTCTCAATTTGAGAGGATAACGATACAAGGAGTCATACAGTGGACATTTTGAATTTGCGGGTCATCAAGCAATTCATTGCAGAACACGCCGATGCTGAAGCTCCGCTCAATGACTGGGTAACCAAAACAAGAGCCGCTGAGTGGAAAAACAATGCGGATGTACAGCAGACCTTCAACAGTGCCGATCATCTTGGAGATCAAAAATTCATTTTCAACATTGGCGGCAACAACTTCCGCCTGGTGGCAATGGTCTGGATAGTGCAAGAGCGGGTCTACGTCCTCAAAATAATGACCCATGCTGAATACGATAAGGAGAAATTCTGATGGTAACCGACAAATACAAAGCCCTTATCGACCGCTTCCCGCTCGTGCCGATCAAAAACGACACTCACCTGGACGAAGCGCACGAAGTAGCGCAGACTCTGATGTTCCGAGGCTCGGACATTGCTTCTGACGAAGCCGAATATCTGGAAGTTTTGCTCGATGAAATCGGCAAGTACGAAAGCAAGCACCATGCTCTCAACTTTGAAGATATGGCCCCCCATGAGCTTTTACAGTCATTTATGAGTGACCATGGGCTGAAACAAGTAGATCTGCAAGCAATTCTAAGCGTGTCTTCTGGCGTCATGAGCGAGCTGGTATCAGGCAAAAGAGAGCTGACAAAAGAGCATTGCGTCAAACTTGGTCATCACTTCAAAGTGACACCTGCTCTATTTCTTCCCAAGGTGTTCGCAGCCTGAAGAAGTAACGCCAAAACAAAGCGCCCGCCTGATTTCCAGACGAGCGCTTTTCACTTGCGGCGCGGTTACGCCCATAGGTACTAAACTTCGGACAATCTACCCCAAGGTTCACCCTCTAGATTTGGCCAATATATCCAGCAATAGATCTGGTAGGGATTGTTTTTGAGTTCTGGTGCATATAATCAAGCTCTGGAAAGTATCATGAGTTGGTCGAAAAGATCAAAGTAGTCACTTCAAATCAAGAGATATGATCGGCTTGTCACCGAGACGGTTGTGGTAGTAGTTACACATGCAGGTCGGGGGAGACGCATGTTTATCAAAGCCAACACGAGAACTGTCAATGGCAAGTCCTACAAGCACTACTTGCTTGCTGAGCGCGAGAGGACGCTCTTCAACCTGGGCAGAAGCGTCTTGCTCTACGACTTGATGTCAACGTTTTTTTGAAGGGCAGGGTAAGTTTCTTTGCCTTGCACCAACGCTGTTTCCAAGTTGCTTCCTTAAGGATACAGGTATCTCACCTCCTGAGAAGCAGGCGAGACGCCCGTGAGCTCAGGTTTGCCCATGTCGCGATGTAACCTAGCCATTGCCTCCCGATTGGCTCTCGTGCTTGGATGCTTGGTGCCAAGTGTATTCTCCAGTATTTGTTGAGCACGTTGATAAAGCCTCTCTGAAGCAAAAAATTCCTTGTGAGCCCTGAGAACCTCTGCTTGTTTGCCTAGTGTGATTGCTAAATCGGGATGATTAGGCCCAAGACTTTGCTCTCTTGTCTTAAGGGCACGCTGTAGAATCGGCTCGGATTGAGCATATTTGCCCTGCTTGAGGAAAACACCTGCAAGGCTGTCTAAAGTGGAGGCAATGTCTGGGTGATCGGAACCTAGTGTTTTTTGCCTGATAACCAATGCCCGAGCCAGAAGACTCTCAGCTTCAGCATAGTGGCCAGTTGCGCCATTAAGCTCTGCCAACCCCTGTAGGCTTTTAGCTACGTGGGGATGCTCGGCAGACAGCCATTTTTCCCGAATAGTTAAAGCACGCTTGTAAAGTCTCTCTGAGTCGGTAAATCGTCTTTGATCACGATAGAGTCCGGCCAGATTGTTGAGATCTGTGGCTGTGTCGGGGTGCTCGGGGCCTAGCAGCTTTTCGTCGATGGACAGAGCCTGTTGATAGCATTGTAGCGACTCGGCATAGCGACCTTCATCACGGTACAAGCCGCCAAGGTTATCGAGCACGGCTGCTACGTCCTGGTGCTCAGGACCTTGTGATTTCTTGCGTATAGCAAGAGCCTGTTTATACAACGGCTCGGACTGTTTGTATTTGCCCTGATCGCGATAAAGCTTTCCAAGCCCAGTCAAGATTGCAGCGAAATTAGGATCGTCAGGTCGTTTTACCTCAGTTTTCCAGATGCTCAGGGCGTTTTTGTATAATGGCTCAGCTTCGCTGTATCTGCCGGCATCTCTGTAGAGTGCAGCTAGATTGTTCATGCTTGTTGGCAAGGCCAGTACGTTGTTTGGACTCATTGGAAAGCCCCAGCGTTGTAATTTCAATGACTCGGCAATCTTAATCACCTGCTTATAAATTGGCTCTGCTTCTGTGTATCGAGCCTGTGTGCGATAAAGCTCGGCTAGGTTATTTAAGGCATTTGCCACGCGGGGATCATGATGGGGGAAGTTTTTGCAGTCTTTGATGGCCGACTGAAAGAGAATTTCGGCGTTAGCATATTTGCCTTGCTGAAACGCCTGTTTGCCGGCCATGATGTGTGTGTAGTAAGGAATGCTTTGAACTCCTACAGCAGTTGCCCAAAAGATGGCGACAGCCCACATGGCTCTTTGAGTCCACTTAAATTTAGGGTTGTTAAGAAAGTTAGTCTTGTACCACTGTTGCCATTTTTTTGTTCTATCAATGAGAATTGCAAGGCACTTAGTGTACCGGCAAGGCTTGCTTGAATCAGGTGCCTCTGAAGAATCGAGATGTTGGGGGCTGGTCATATCGATGAAATTGTCACATCATATACTGAGTGTGCGGATAGAAGGACAAGGAGGTTCATCCGAGGATTGTGGAAAACTAACCTGTTTTTCTGATACTGGTGTTTCGTATCTGTCGGATATGAGAATATTCATCCTTCTTGATATGTTCGAGCTCCCATACATCCAGAGTCTGTTGCATATTCAGCCAGCTATCGGCGGTAGTGCCCAGAAATTTAGCCAGTCGGATGGCCATATCCGTTGTTACCGGTCGGTGCTCGTTAATGATTTCGGAGATGGTACGTCTGGAGACTCCTAGTCGGTCTGCCAACTCACCTTGACTCATATCCAGCTCCGGTAGGACATCCTCACGGAGGATGGCTCCGGGATGTGTCGGTTTCCTGTGTTTGCTTCTTAGTAACTGCATCAGTGGTAGTCCTCCAAATTAACGTCGTAGGCGTATCCATCCTGAAACCGGAAGGTTATTCTCCAGTTACCTGATACGGTGATGCTCCAGGTGTCCTTTCTGTTTCCTGTCATTCGGTGAAGTTTATAACCGGGCAGGTTCATGTCCTGAGGCGTTACCGAGCCAGCCTATCCAAAATGCGCCCAATGCGCTCTATTTGCCGAGAGTCAAGCAGCCTGGCGTCATCATAGATGAAGAACCGCTCTAACCCCTTATGACTGAATGACCTTATCATTGCATAAGTGTAACCTCATAGGTTACACTTATGCAAGTCTGAGTCCCAATCATTCAGGAATGTCTTGCTGGTCGTATCATGGCTGCTGACATTATTTGCACCGCCGATGACACTATGTCCTCATTAAAGCAAAAGCCCCGCCCCGGCGGGGCTTGAAGATTCTCCCGAGGCTGGATTCGAACCAGCGACCAAGTGATTAACAGTCACGCGTCTCCCATAAAATGGGCTTTCCTGACAATTCCTAATTATAATCGAGAAATCCCGGAAAGCCTCACCAGTACGACATATCCGTTGCGCACGCAATTTGGATATATCCCATTGATTACTGGAGAACTTGGTGACAAAATGGTGACACAACTCAGACTCCTACCCCGAAATTCGTTTGCGGCGCGCAGTGGGCAATGC
>JACQVM010000027.1 GCA_016209785.1 Candidatus Melainabacteria bacterium
GAGTTCTACAGGAAAGGCATGTTAAGCAAGACGCGCTTATTAATCACTCTAGCAGTGTGCATGCTAGCTTGGGTTAACCTTCATCCTGGCTTTCTAGTCGGGCTTGTATTGCTCTTGATATACCTTGGCAGTGATCTGGCAATGGCGGCTGTCTTAGCGCCAGGTGTCGACCGTGAGACAGTCGTCAGAAGGGTCAAGTGGCTAAGCCGTGTGTTGGTGATTGTGTTGCTGGTGAGCTTGGTTAACCCTTATGGGCTGGAGTTATACTCGTATGTAGGCAGGTACTTTCAAGGCAGCAAGGTTCTAGCCTTTACAGATGAGTACCAATCGCCAACTTTCCATGGAGACATACAGTCAGTATGTTTTGAGGTACTCCTCGCGTTTGTCCTAGCCGGACTGGCTAGCTCACAAAAGCGTCTTTACCTCTCACAGATTGTTTCCATAATTGCATTTGGCGCACTGGCGCTAATGTCTGTGCGCAATATACCTGTATTTGTAGTTGTGGCGTTGCCTATCATTGCTGAATTGTTTGCAACAGCAAAGCCAGATACCGATGATAGTTTGTCAACATCGAGGACAGCTCAATGGTGGCAGGCAATGACTAATTGGTGGCAGAAGCTTGATGAAGAGTTTGGTAAGACTGAATCCAATGCTAAAATGCATCTTTTGCCAATTGTGGCAGTCATAGTGCTGTGGTTAGCAGCTACAAATGATGGCAACTTGTTTGGTTCAACGTTGCTTTCATCCAACTTTGATCCACAAAGCTTTCCTACCAAGACCTTAAATTACATACGGGATCACCACCTGGCTTATACGAAAGGCTTCAACTACGATAACTGGGGTGGCTATGTTCGGTACAAATTAGGGATACCGGTTTTTATTGATGATCGTGCTGACTTTTATGGAGAGAAATTCTATCTCGACTACGGAACAGTTAGTCTGGTTTCTCCCGGCTGGTCTTCCGTCCTGAATCATTACAACATCAATTGGATTTTGTTTCCCAAAACTAGTCAGTTGTCCTCCCGCCTGCAAGAAGAGCATGAATGGAGTATTGCGTGCCAGGACCCAGCAGCTTATTTGTTTGAAAGAAAGCCAGCACCACGCTAGACAGTGGCTGCCTTCGGTATCTGCTGTGTAAAGACTTGGTCAGGAACAGGAACATCTAGCTCAGCCGGGAAGGGGTGCCCAAGAAGTTTGTAAACGTTTTGCAAGCGCAAACGAAACTGTCGGTCAAACACTGGATCTTCAGCAGAGTTGTTAGGCTCTCCAAACCACCAAAACCAGTCACTGCCCTCGGCTGTGTAGATTTCCTCCCAAGCACTTGCCTGGATATCGATTGGATAAGTCCCCTTTTTAAGCTCGCTGACAAGGAAGTGTCTTGTACTAGACAATAAATCCCAGGCTTTGTTTTTGACAGGGTCGCCTATCCAAATATGAAAGTCAGCGCCAATCCATGAGCCGCTATGAATATTATGTAGTTCGGCCGATGGCGGGTTGCGCTCAAGATAATCGCTTGCCGTACAAACATTAAGTGTGTTGTCTTCAGAAAGTCGCTTGTAAAGCTCTCGTAAAAATGGGTTGCCATCATCCTCATAAGTTTCCCAACAGTTTTCACCATCGAGTGCAATTACTACCACCCCTTCACGGGTCCAGTTAAACAGACGTTGTTGTATGTGTTTTAGTCTCAGGTAAAGCGCACTGGCTGCATCTTGGGGACCTCGTCGTCCATAGGAGAAGCTAATTTCATTTGAAAGCACAACCTCACGAAACAAAATGTTGATGCTCTCATCACCTACTTGAAGCCGGTATGGTTGGCATAGAAGCTCGGTGCTGTTTAAATTGCCATGATCATCACGATAAATTGGTACTTCTAAGGTTCTTGTGAGCAATGCCTCATCCAGAACTACCCACTTAATACCACAATGTGATATGACCTCAAGAGCAGCCGGACTTACAGAGAGCTCTGATGGCCACATGCCCTTTACTTTCTGGTGAAACATTTCCTCGTAAAAGGACAAGCCAGTTTCAATTTGCTTCAATGCATCATCGCCATGGAGATAAAGGCGCTTAGGCAACTTTGCGTGAGGGTTGGAAAGCCGTGCTACATTAGAGTCAATTAGCAGTGGCAAAATGGGATGATAGTAAGGGCTGGTAATAACCTCAATTTGTCCTAACTCCTGCAACTGACGATAAACAGGAATAGTTTGACGAATGAGTTCACGCTCAATGTCAATCAGTCGACGTCTCCTCTCTAGTGAAAAGTTCCGGCCTTGCTCAAGATAAGAGTGGAGCTCTTGGTTTTTAATGAACCACAACGGATCAAACCAGGCCAAGTTTAACCACGTGGACATATCAGCATATTCTTGATTGGTAAAGGCATCTACCATGGACTCCAGCGAATGTCCTCGGTCAGCCATACGCTGGCGTTTGGTCCACAGCTCAAAATACGAGGGGTGAGGCTTAATTTGTCGCTCAAGGTTGGCATGAAAGGACGAACTGACAATCAGTATTTTGTCGAGGTGTGTGTATTCTTCTATGGGCTTAGTGGTAACAACAAGCTGTTCATCAACAGCATCATGCCAACCATAATCATCCAACTGTTCCATTAGAGACGGGACTAAATTGAATGTTTGCCTAATCTTAGGAAAGTCCTGAAGTATGAGTGGCATATCTAGGTAATCCTTGATGGCATGCAGACGCACCCATGGCATCAAGTAATCTCCGGTCAATCGGTCCTTATACAAGGGTTGATGCATATGCCAAATGAAGCAAACGGATAATTTCTCGCTCACGAGTACTTTCTCCTGGCTTGTGTGCTTGTCTTTGCTGAGCCGGCTGACTTATCGACCTGCCTAAGTACATGTATGACTTCCTGGTGGATTAAACCATTGGTGGCCAGTATGTATCCTGTGCTCATATCAAATGATTCACCAGTCAGGTTTGTGACCTTGCCCCCAGCTTCAGTGACGATAATAGCGCCGGCTGCAGTATCCCAGGGAGATAGCTTAATCTCCCAAAAGCCTTGTAGTCTCCCTGAAGCTACAAAGCACAAATCAAGGGCTGCAGAGCCATCACGACGTACACCATGTGACATAGCAGTAAGTGTGGCAAATCTTGCCATATTGTCATCAGCCGGTACTTGAGTGTCTGGAGGAAAGCCAGTAGCTAGAAGGCTTTCTGATAGAGAGCCAGTCGATGACACGTGTATGAGCTGGTCATTCAACCATGCCCCTTGACTTTTCTCGGCCCAAAACAACTCTTGGCTAATTGGATTGTAGACAACACCCAACTGCATTTGTCCTGAATCTTCAAAGCCAATTGAAACACAAAAAAATGGATAGCCATGAGTATAGTTTGTGGTCCCATCTAGCGGATCAATAAGCCAGCGTTTGGCAGATCCAGTCGAACTCAAACCACCTTCTTCGGCCAGCGTACCAAAGTCAGGAAACTCCTGGTGGAGAATTTCTATGATTGCGTTTTCTGAAGCTTTATCTACATCTGTAACTATGTTAAAAGCACTCTTGTAGTCGATACTCTTGATGTTTCCTAGACGAGTCTTGAGCAGGGTTCCTGCTTGTCGGGCAGCATTAAAAGCTGTTTGCCGTACTTTATCTAATCCCATTTCCTATGCCTTTGAGCTTTATTTTCCTAGGACATAAGCTGTCCTTCACCTAAAGCCTGTTAAGCTCTGCTAAGAATGCTAGTGTACTAAATCCTCAAACCTTGACGAAATAAGAATCGTTAACTAGCTTTTGGAAAGTAATCCAAGGAACAAACAAACTATGAGCGAAAAGTCTTACACCGTAAATCTGCCTCAAACAAACTTTCCTATGAAGGCTAATAGTGCCGTGCGTGAAATAGAAATTCAGCAGATGTGGGAGGAGAAGCAAATTTATAAGAAAAACATTGCTCAAAGGACAGGTCGTGAGAAGTTTGTTCTTCACGATGGACCACCGTACTTAAGCTCCAACAAGATTCACATTGGAACAGCACTTAATAAAATCTTGAAGGACATCGTCACTAAGTACAAGGCTCAGCATGGCTATTACTCGCCGTATGTGCCCGGCTATGACAGCCATGGGCTACCGATCGAAAATGCTGTGCTCAAGGATGTAAAAGGTGGTCAGCATGCTTTTAGTGCCTTAGAACTAAGGCATCGCTGTAAGGAGTTTGGCTTGGCTAATTTAGAAGGGCAAGAAGCCAACTTTCGTCGCCTAGGAGTCTGGGGAGACTGGGAACACCCTTATATAACGCTTGATAATAAATTTGAGGCTACCCAAATACGTGTTTTTGCTAAGATGGCTTCTTCTGGCTATCTTTACAAAGGGCTTAAGCCTGTGTACTGGTGCGCCAACTGTGAGACAGCGCTTGCCGAAGCTGAAGTTGAGTATGCAGAGCACAGCTCAGATTCAGTATTTGTCAAGTTCGCTCTTAATCCTCACTCCAAAGCAAAGCTCCCATCCTTTGCTCAGACAGCTAAGCAAGTCCATTTTGTCATTTGGACTACTACTGCTTGGACCTTGCCTGCCAACCTGGGCATTACAGTACACCCGAATTTTAGTTACAGCTTTCTTGAGGTACCTGATCATGGCGTGCTGGTGGTAGCCGAATCTCTAATAGATGCCTTTTTGGCTACACTGGCTTTGCCAGCAGATAAAGTAAAGTGCTTGGGTACAATTCCCGGAAAGCAATTAGAATTCCTAGAGTGCCAGCATCCTTTTATAGATCGTACTAGCCTTGTTATCTTGGCAGACCATGTTACCTCAGATATAGGTACAGGCTGTGTACACACTGCACCAGGACATGGTCTTGAGGATTTTGAGGCAGGCAACCGCTACAAGTTAGGTGTCCTTTCACCACTTGATGATCGTGGCATATTCACCCAAGAAGCTGGTGCATTTGCTGGCATGCGCTATGACAAAGCCAACAAAGCTATCATTGAGCACTTAAAGGAGCTCGGAAAACTCTTACACCATGAAATGTATAGTCATAGCTATCCGCACTGCTGGCGGTGCAAAAAGCCAGTTATTTATCGAGCAACAGAGCAATGGTTCGCCTCTATCGACGGTTTTCGCAGCAAGGCACTTGAGGCTATCGACACCGTTACCTGGATACCTGAGTCTGGCCGCAACCGCATCTACAATATGATTGAAAATCGCTCTGACTGGTGCATAAGCCGTCAACGTGCTTGGGGTGTTCCTATACCGGTTTTCTACTGCAAGCAATGCAGAAAGCCTCTTATGACCCCCGAGAGCATGGAGAGTGTAGCAAGCATATTTGAGGGCAGTGGATCAGACGCCTGGTGGGAGCACGATGCAGAGCATTTTTTGGGACGCTCCTTCAAATGTGAAGGTTGCGGCAGTAGTAAGTTTGACAAAGAAACAGACATCATGGATGTTTGGTTTGATTCTGGAACTACACACGCAGCTGTCATTGATGGGCGCCCAGAGCTAATGGGCACACCTTGCGAGATGTATCTTGAAGGAAGTGATCAGCATCGTGGGTGGTTTCAGTCTTCTTTGTTAACGAGCATAGCAGTCAGTGGCAAGGCGCCATATAAAACAGTGCTTACTCATGGATTTGTAGTAGATGAAACCGGGCGCAAGATGTCCAAGTCACTGGGCAATGTTGTAGATCCGGGTGATGTCATCAAACACTATGGTGCTGATGTGCTGCGCTTGTGGGTAGCTTCTGTTAATTACACAGATGACATACCAATAGGCAAAAACATGCTGAGTCAGCTTGCTGAAGTTTACAGGAAGTTGCGAAATACTGCCCGTTATCTTTTAGGCAACCTGTATGATTTTGATCCGGCAAATCACAAAATTGCTTACGACAAGTGTCCAGCTTTAGACAAGTATATCTTGCATAAGTTGCAGGTAATTATTAGAGATGTCACGGAAGACTTTGACAAATTTGAGTTTTTCAAGTTCTACCAGTTGCTACAGAACTTTTGTGTTGTTGATCTTTCCAGCTTTTACTTTGATATTGTCAAAGACAGACTTTATACCAGTGCTCCCAACTCGCCAACCAGACGCTCTGTCCAGACGGTTCTGGAGGAGATGCTCCAGGTTCTGGTTCGCTTATTGGTGCCAGTCACGCCACATTTGGCAGAAGATATATGGCAGCATATGCCGGACAGAATTAAGGGATGCGAACCTAGCGTACTACTTACAGACTTTCCTACTCCCAAGCGACAATACATAGCTCCTGAGTTGTCCCAGTTTTGGGAAGATCTTATCCAAGTTCGCTCTGTTGCTAACAAGGCATTGGAGCTGTCCAGGGCAAGAGGCAAGATTGGAAGCTCATTGGAGGCACAAGTGTTAGTTAAGGTAGATGATAATAACCTTGAGCACAAACTGAAGTCTCTTGGAACCGAGCTTGCTGGACTTTTCATCACGTCTCAAGCTAAGGTCATTGGATCTGATGGCAACTATCAATCCATACCTTACGTGCTTTCCTCAGTTAGTGAAAATGGTGTGGCAGTAACCGTTTTGGCTGCAGAAGGTGCAAAGTGTGCTAGATGTTGGAAGTATTCAGATGAGGTAGGTAAAGATCAGCAACACAGTGAGCTCTGCCTATCTTGTATCGAAGCAGTAGTTGCTGTGTAATGACCGCTGCGAGCAATCTTAACGTTGAAACTCACTATGTTGTTTTATAAGCTGGGCTAGAAGCGCCAACCCCACTGTACATACAATCATGAGGGTGCTCAGTGCGTTAATTTCTGGACTAATTCCAAATTTGACAAGACTGTAAATCCTTAAGGGAAGGGTTGTATTGCCCACACCGGCTGTGAATTGTGTGATAACAAAGTCGTCCAACGACAGTACAAACGCCAGCAAACACCCGGCTATAATTCCTGGCATGATAAGAGGGAGTGTAACCTTAAAAAATGCCATTGCCGGTGGTGCACCTAGATCTTGCGCAGCTTCTTCTAAATGAGGATCCAGTCCTTCCAAACGCCCCATCACCACAAGGGTTACATAAGCTACGCAAAAGACCACATGAGCAATAATAATGGTAGCTAGACTTAATGTTATGCCCATGGCTACAAAAAGCGTTAGCGCCGACACTGCCAGCGCAACTTCTGGCACAATAATAGGTATAAAAAGCAGCCCTTTGTAAGCTTTCTTGCCCCAGAAATGATACCGTGACAAGCCTACTGCAGCCATTGTTCCCATGACCGCTGAGACAGATACAGATACGCAGGCAACTATTAAGCTATTGCCTAACGCTGCAATGAGCGGTTCATCAATAAGCAGTAGCTTGTACCATTTCAATGTAAAGCCCGTCCACTGAACGGCCAGGCGTGATTCATCAAAGCTGTAGGCAATAAGGATAAAGATTGGCAAATAAAGAAACAGATATATTGCCAAAGTCAGAATACTTAACCATTTTGGTTTGTGAAGCATAGAGTCCATTTATCAACATCGATATGATCATACAGTTTCCACCAAGGCCGCCGTTCATGTATGACAACTTGCCAGGCTTTAGTCAGCCTTCCTTAGGATCAGCATAGCTGGGAGCTTCATTGGAAGCCCCAGCTATTGGGTTGGCTATGTGTCGGGGTTATACGTTAAAAGATTGTCCGCAGCCGCATGTGCCCTTGGCTTGGGGATTCTTAATGGTAAATCCTCTTCCTTGGAGCCCACCTTGAAAATTAAGCACCGTTCCTTTCAAATAAATGACACTTTTAGGATCAATAAAAATACGAATACCCTGCGTCTCTATAATGTGGTCGTTCTCTTGAGGGTTATCGAAACTTAGCCCATAAGACATTCCCGAACAGCCACCACCCCTCACTTCTAATCTCAAACCAGATTTGCTGGGCTCAGCACCAAGCAGCTTCTTAATTTCTTCAGCAGCTTCCAGCGCTACAGTTACAAGAGTAGAAGAGCCTGCTGTAGCTTCTGTCATTGAATCAATCCTCGTCTAGATTAAACACCCACAACATAAACCATTTCCTGACCTTATTTTGCCTTTTGTTCCCTATTATAGTATGTTTATAGACAATTATGTCTCCAAAAGGGCTTAGACCAGAAATTACTTAAAGGTTATCACACCTTCTTAATAACCATCTTAGATTGTTTGTCTTTCTTAAGCAGTTGGGCTGCGACCAGAGATGGCTGCTGTGTCGCTTATGATTGCACCATCCTTTAACCGAATAACTCGCTTGGCATAGCTGGCAATTTCAGACTCGTGGGTCACAAGAATAATTGTCATGCCATTTAAGTGAAGCTCACCCAGGAGCATCATAATTTCTGCTGCTGTCTGACTATCTAAGGCTCCGGTAGGCTCATCAGCCAAGAGAATGTCTGGATTCATGACAATGGCTCGTCCTACTGAGACACGCTGCTGCTGTCCACCCGAAAGCTGGTTAGGCCTGTGCTTCATCCTGTCACCTAATCCTACAAGGTACAAAATTCTTTCTGCCCGTTTGTATCGCTCTTGAGGGTTAACTTGCGCATAAACAAGAGGCAACATGACATTTTCTAAGGCAGTCATGTGAGGCAAGAGATTAAACTGCTGAAACACAAAGCCAATTCTTTTGTTGCGGATTTGTGCCAACTGGCTTTCCGCTAAATGTTGTACCTCTTGCCCCCCCAGCAAATATCTTCCTGCACTGGGGCGATCCAGACAACCAAGGATGTGCATGAGCGTTGACTTGCCTGATC
>JACQVM010000317.1 GCA_016209785.1 Candidatus Melainabacteria bacterium
GACAAGCTCTTCGAGGCTTGCGAGTACGTGCGCATCTGCGGGCTTACCTTCGCAGAGGCATGCGTACAGTAAGCAAACGACGTTCCATTGGCTCATCTGTGGAGGCGGGCGAATTTGTCCGGGCTAAAAACCCGGGCATTTTCGCCTGCTTTCTTATCTTTTTGGCTCGGCACCGGACCCCTTCGTGTCGCAGGACAGAATTCGACACCACGGCTAATTTTTTTTGGCCTATAGTGCCACCATATACGGTGGCATATATGGAATTTGCCAACCAAGTATCACATGCAAACAGTCATGATGCTATCCACCGTTCGACTGACTCGAGGACCAGATATTACCCGGATGAAGCGCCGAGGCTCGGCCAGGCGACCAGTGAGAATGTCTGCATGTATGCGTTGATAAGGCATTTACAAATTACTCAATATGATGAGTAATTTTACTCACAACATTGAGAAAGATCAAATTTACCAAGCATGATGCTGCAAGATAGCGAAGGGGCAGTATTGCAACTTCGATTGTCGATGGTTGCACAACTGTATTGCTCTATGACGATGGAACTGTGCAGGGCTTGGCACTTGACACAAGGTCCAAGGTGTTAAGAATCTAGTAAGTATGCAAGGGGTGGATGTTTAATAGGTCTTGTTAGTACCGCCAAGATTGACACTGTTGCTGCCTCTAGTATCTTTTGCAGGTGGATCTTAAGACCAGGTACAGAGCTCAATTGTTGATATTTTTCCTACAAGTTGCTAGTAGGGTGAAGATATCTTTTGACATCTATAAAGTAAGAGTTGTACAAACCTGTAAAGCCCTAATTTGTAAGTTCTGTTCCAGCAATCCACAGAGCAAATGACTGCTCAGGTTGGACATGTGACTCGTTGCATCAACCAGAGTCTCTTGAGAAGCGACGCTTAGTGCGTCAGAAGGAGTATCTATGAGTCCAGATGCTCAGACGATTATGAACATCGTCTTTATTGGCGGCGCCATTGCACTGATCGTAGCTGCCGGGGTGTTGTGGATGAAGTATTGTCCTGCAGAGCATAAAAGAGGGGATAAGGTCTTGCCACCCCAAAAGCTGCCTGTGACACCAAGTGTAAACCCACCGAAGTTTTACAAGGTGCTGGTGGGTGATGAGGACATGGGTGTTGCCAAAGAAGATAAGAGAAAGAGAAAGTGGTCGCTACCCAAACAGCAAGGTGACGGTACCTGGCAGCCGGGCGAGTGGACGGAAGCAGGGGAGCTGGACAGAGAAGGGATACGTATTACCGAAGATCCAGCGTTTGACTGGCGGCATGGAGCTACTTGCTTTGAAGTTGAGCGTGATGATCAAAGTGAGGGTGGGTGCTGGCATCCGCAGCGTGACACTCAACATGTTCGTAGGTGCCGTCTGCTTAGGCCGCTCAACCCGCAAGAGCTGAAGAGCCTAAATATCTTGGTCATCAATGGGACATACAGGGTGTTAGAGGGTACCTATGCGGCCGATGTAGTGGAAACTCATGATCAGTGTGGTTTCCCTAACGTTGAAGTAATTGCTTCTGGTAGTGCGCATGTCTTCTTCCATGGGGCATCTAAGGGCAAGCTTTCTGGCGAAGCTCTGGGATATGCTATAGAAGACTGGTGGGGTTCGGTAGCAGCAGGCGAGCATGCACATTTCGAAGGACACCATGGAACGAGCTGGGCCAGGATCAGCCTTGATGGTCATGCTGATGGCTGGATATACGGAGATTTCAAGGTGTCTGTCTCGGGCAACAGTCACCTTTCAGTTCCTGCATGGGAGAACAACAGGCTGCGTGTGCGTGCCTCAGGCAACGCCTATGTTAACTATGAAGGAGAAGGAAAGGTTCTAGCCTCAGGAAATGCGGTGATTACCGCGCACAGCGGACGCGTGTCTGCCTGTGGCAATGCACTTGTGGAGGTCGACTTCGGTGAAGACCAAAACGTAACTGTTAAGCTAACAGGAAACGCCGAGAAGCGCAATGTGGGTGGTTTCGTGGTGGATTTCAAGCCGACGCCAGTAGTACTCCCCCCTTTGCCTGACAATGCTGCTCCTGAAGCTGCTGGCGTTTAACCTGGCAGCGTTGCTGCCAAAAGGAGATTCCTGTGGAATTTGCGCCGTTGATCATATCGGGTGTGTTGATTGCCTTGATGATCCTGGATCGGCAGTTGACTAGATACCGCACCCGGAAGGCTTATGAGCAGTGCCTACAAGCAACCTATCTGCGTGTGCCAGGACTGGTAGCGCGGTTGCGCTGCGAGCTAGAACTTGCTCAACAGAGCATGGAGAAATTGCCGCCAGAGCTGCGTGTGCCGGTGTTGGCAGCCGTCAATGACGCCAAGTGCAAGGTCAACTTGTTGGAGGCGGCCAGCCACTCACAGGGCCGGGAGCTGGGGGAGGTTGTGACCTTGCTTGCTGAAGCCATGACCGCGGTCGCACGGGCGCATGCAGTGTCCCAGGGACAAACGGTTTCGCCGGGGGTATTGAAACCCGGAGGTTGCACGAAGGCAGTGGGATCTGCTGAGGCTCAGAAAAGGATTATGTAGCTGGATAGAAGAATCTCGTGGCAGTCAAACCCCGGCGTTAACGCTTGGGTTTGACTGCCCATCACGATCGAAACTTTTTTGCCTTGAATGCCACCACATACGGTGGCATATAAATATCTTGCCAGATAGGTTTGGGCCACATTTGTCTTTTGTAAGAGTTTGGCAATAGGAAATTCGACATGAGAGATTGATCGTTAATAGGCTCTCTTGGTGCTGGACATAAAGGCGTCTGGGTGCACTCTGAAATACTCAGCTAACTTCAAGGACACACTCTTACCGAATCCACGCCTACCTGCCAGGAAAGCGGACAAGTTTGATTCATACGTCCCTACTAGCTTTGCTAACTCAGTTAGAGTCAGCCCACTCTCTTGAATTAAATACGCTAACAGCTCACGGGGTGTTGCGTTTGTATCTTGCCAAATTGGAAGGTCTTTTTCACTTTCTGCAATCAGGCTACCCAAGACAGATAGGTAGTCTTGTTCACCGGCGGTAAGCTCATCAAGTCGATCGACCAGCTCATCCAGAAGCGCAGAAGCTCTTTTGTACATGTGTTCATTCTTAATTGGCACCAACGGAAAGCGACGAACGAGCTCCCAATAATCCTTGTCTATTTCTGGTGCCCTGTTCATGGCTGCCACCTGTCGTAATCTGTGTGCGTAAATATGTGTTTGATGATGACCTGCTGTGTCTCGTAGTGAATCTTTGTGATCAAACGAAAATCATTACCATGTATGTTAAACACCACCCAGCCGTGGACGTAATCGGCACTTCTGAATATACGCCGCACATCATTGAAGTTTCTCCATTCAGCCAGCTTGAGAGTAGTCAACCACCGTATGAGTGGCTTTCTGGACTGAGGATGTTGCCTTTGAAAGTCTTCCAGCAAACTAGCCTTCAAAACTTTCATCAATAACACCTTCTAGGTTGATCGTATTA
>JACQVM010000307.1 GCA_016209785.1 Candidatus Melainabacteria bacterium
CATTAATGCTAACGCCTAAACCAAAGCCATCTATGTTTGCGATAGAGCACAAGTTGTGCAAAATTGTCTTAAAAGTACCTTTGCCTGAATGAAGGTGCCTTCGTTGGTCATGAATTGCTGGTGGACCATCTAGTGTTACTCGTATATATTGCAGTCCTTTGTCTTTCCAGTCTAAAACCAAAGCCCGATTGAGATTTAGCCCGTTTGTGGTAAGGCTCATGCTAAAGCCTAGTTGACCTCTAGAAGTTAGTTGCAAAAGCTCACTGACATAAGCATTAGCTAGGTCAATGTCTGCCAGAGGCTCACCACCAAAAAGCCCTAAGTGAACATCTTTAATTTCAGGATGTTCATTTAAATATTGCTGGACCCATTGTACTGTCGAGTTTCTAAGCTCTGGGCTATGTTTTTGGCTAAGAGCCCGCCCTGATTGGAAGCAATAACTACAAGCCATTTGGCAGTTGGCTGTATAGGCAAGAGTAAGCTTAAGCGTGGTGGGGTGCCAGTATGACTTAAGCATGCTGTCAATCCTTGTTTGCTCCTCAACTTGAGAGCTGACAATCATGCCTAGCTCGGTTAGTGTTTGGATTGTGTTTGCTGGCAGGTTCAACTCATTGCCAAATCCAGCTTTGTGATACGTTGAGCTTGTTGAGCCAAACTGACGAAAGAGTTTGTAGGGTCCATGTGCTCTAGGCAGAAAGCTTGTCATTGCCTCAGCAATTTCTGGACTAACAAGCACAGCACTGCCGATAAGACTATTAAAAACAAGCACGTCGGTCATATCAGCTAAAGGTATGACCAGGTTATATTGACTAAAAGTAGGTGCCGTTGTGTTAGATACTGAGCTGTGACAGCTGCAACTTGTCATTTAAGTCTGTCGTGTTGGGCAATACGCTTACGGCTGAGACGTTGAGCTTCGCTTAAGTTTTTGGCTAAGATTTGCACACCGGCAGAGTGTGCCATATTTCGCTCGCAACAATCTTCTGTGCCCGGGTCTTTTAGATACGTGCTCATCACGTCTTGCTTAACGACTACCTGCGACATCTTGTTGTCTGCCATTGTTAACTTCCTCTGTCATGCCGATGCTTTCGGGCACGTACAATTTGCTACACAACTACCTGGGACATTATGTTCAGGTCTACAAGGCTGTGGCAGTTAGCATTAGGCTACCCGCCCGGAAAGTATAGCATTGCTGGCTAACCTTAATTTAGTGCTGTTGACGAGATTGAAGCCAATGAATAAACTGGATATGTAGGTCCACTTATCCAATTTATCTGATATATGATTTCGCAAACTGCTGAGTATGCCTTACGTGCTGCTGTCTGCTTGGCTCAATATGCTGAGCTTCCACTTACTACACAACAAATTGCCTCTGTTACTGGGGTGCCTGCTGGTTATTTGTCAAAGGTACTGCAATCGTTGGTAAAAGCTAACCTTGTTATGTCACAACGTGGACTAAAGGGAGGCTTTGTGCTTGGACGTCGTGCGTCCAGCCTTACCATTTTAGAAATTGTCAATGCAGTGGATCCTATAAAAAGAATTGTCACATGCCCGTTAGGCATTGAGACACATGGTGTCAATCTTTGTCCACTCCACAAAAGAATTGATGAGGCAATTGCTATGGTTGAAACATCTTTTGCAGAATCAACTTTAGCTCAGCTTTTAGCTTCTCCAAGCAAAATAACCCCGTTATGTGCTTTGCCGTCTGTTGCAAATCTCGAGCCGAGGCAAACAATTAATAAGTTGAAGGATGAAGCCGACGGAGGATGAGAGATGAACTGTAGCGAACCAACGAGTGGCGAGGAGCCCTCGGCCGGTGAGCGTGTTAACGCCCGGAGGAGGCGAAGGATGAAGCCGACGGAGGGCTTATATATGGACGTTAGTGCACAAACAATGATCCCGGATCTTTTACGAGAACATCCTACAGTCCGACCCGTATTGGACCGTTATGGTTTAAAGGGCTGTGGGGGTGCTTATGGGCCGGTTGAGTCCATTGCATATTTTGCCCGAGCACATGATGTTGACCCGAGTAAATTAGTAGCTGAGCTTAATGAAGCAATTGCTCAGTCAACTTGCTGTAACCATGATGTTGAAATGTTAGGCAAGCAAGCCAAGCCAGACGTGGTTGACACCATTTATCGCCGATTTTTTATTACTGGGATTGCTGTTGTGTTAACTTTTGGGGCAACGTGGGGTGCCTGGCTTCTATGGCGCATTGGGTTTAACGGTGCTTTTAGCAGTGTGCCTATGATGGAAATAAATGCCCACGCGCAGGCACAAATATTTGGTTGGGTTGGTATGTTTATTATGGGCTTTGCTTATCAGGCCTTCCCACGATTTTGGCATAGTGAGCTTGTTTCACCTAAATGTGCAGTGGCAGCCTTTGTGCTTATGTTGAGTGGGGTAATAGCCAGCACCATTGGTATTGCTTTGCAAGGACACTCGTCGCATGCTTTGTCTATAGCCACTGCCGGTGGTGCAGCGGAGGTTGTTGCCAGTGTTATTTTCGCAGGACAGATGGTTGTAACCTTACGCTACAGCGGTGTTCGGATTGAGCCTTACATGGGCTTTATATTGGTTGCACTAGGCTGGTTTGTTGCCTCTGCCTTGGCAAGTGCTTGGCACACTTGGAATACAATGACTGCCCAAACATCTGAGCAGCTTAATTTTTATGTGCACACTTTTCAGGGACCCTTACGGGATATTCAAATCCATGGATTAGCTATGACAATGATATTGGGTGTTTCGTTGCGAACACTCCCACATTTGTTTGGGC
>JACQVM010000308.1 GCA_016209785.1 Candidatus Melainabacteria bacterium
GACCTAGAATTGGAATCGTGAGGATGGGATTGACAAGGGGAGATTTAATACCCCAGGGTTTAGGAAGATCCGTTTTCCGATTCCTTGCTGGTGGTCAGGTGTTGATTTTGGTGCTAAGTTCGGTGCTAGCACCAGTAGCGTGTGCTCAGGGACTTTCCATGGGTGCGGATGCTGTGACGAGCACCAGCAATAGTTCCTTGTCTTCTACTGGCAACCGATCTAATTATTTGGCACAGGTTGGTACCGTATTGCCTACGGATGTGGTGCCCTTGCCTGCTGCTCAGGAAAGAATGTCGTTCGGGGAAAACCTACAACTTCGCGTGCTGCAGCGACTGCCGGCACGCTTTTATTTTAATAGCAGTGTTGAAACTTCTTTTCGTTATGAGACCAACGTCTTTCAATTTCCTACAAAGCGCAAGTTTCTTAGTCAGATATTTCAGACTGCGCCGCCGCCTGTGTTTCGACTGTTAAGCACGGAAAATCAACAAAGGATTATCCGTACGATAGAAATGGCTAACAACGACGATATGGTGTTTCGTGTGCTGCCTAACGTATCTGGTGGCTGGACTGTTACACCTAGAACGCGAGTGTTTGCCAATTATTTCATGATTCGTGACTCGTTGTTTCACAACACGAGGTTGAATACAGTAATTCACTCTATTGCTTATGGTGCTCAGCAAGATATTCCTATTACAAGGCGTGGCAATTTGCAACTGGAGTTTCAAGCTCGTGAGTTGTATCAGCTTCATTCACAACCGGTATTTGATTTCTTGCCAGCACTTACTTTTTCTTATATTTTGACTCCACGGATGGTGGTGTTTGCTAATACATTACTTCAGTTACGTGGCAAGCGATATTTTCAGGCACCAACTAGAGAAATTGATCCGTTCTATACGTTTGGTGGCCTATATCAGCGTGGCGCATGGTCATTTTCATCTACGGCTACTTTTGTGCAAAACTTCCGTGAGCCTTTTCGGGCAAATGCCAGCATTCCACAAAACAACTACTCATGGATTCTTGATTTTGAGTTAGCTAGGAGGCTGTTAAAGCAGTTGCCTGGGTTGCAAGCATTTATCCGGGCTGAGCCCATTTATAATTTTCATTCGCATAACAGACCTGGTTTAGCTGGCGTAGATTTTCGCTTGTTTTTTGGTTTGCGATTTGCAGTAAGTAAGCCACCACTTACTGCTGCTCTGGAGCAAATCCGGCAACAGCTTGAAGAACAGGAAAGTGCGCCACCACCCGGCAAGACCCCTGGCGAACCTAAGCCATCTGCTTTCTTAATGCCTTACCAATTAATTGCCGGCAGTATACAACCGATGCATGGTTTGCTGAGCCCGGTGATGGTGCAGCAAGCAAGTGATGTTGGTGTTGCTCCAGCTTTGACAGTACTGCATCCCATGGCTAATTTAAGCTCCCACGTTCCATCTGGTTCACCAGTTGAGCTTGTTTCGGCTCCTATTAAATCTATAACGATTGTTCAACATAATGAGGTGGTGCAATCGGCCTCAGATAATCTTGTGGCGCCAGTTGGTTTAGTTACGTCATTACCTGAGCCAGTACCGGCGAGTGCATCGTCAGTAAGTGATGAGGTTCGCTTTGTTGCTATGACTCCACCAGAGTCCATTGGAGCCAGTGAACATGACGATGTGGGCAGGAAGATTACAATGAGAGGACAGGACGAACATTCAACTGTAGGAGCCGAGCCGTTGCGTATAGCGAGTCTGGAATCTCGGCCAGCTAATAATAAGAAGAAGTCACACCGTTCAGCAAGGGTTGTTAGTCGGTCGTCATCGTTGGGCAAAAGTTCTCGGCGACAACCCGCGAGTTTACAAATGATACTGGTACCACCGTTGCCGACAGTAAATCCTGTAGCTAGAGATAATCCGTTTGCTGGGTCTGGTATTGATGTGTCAAAACCGATAATGTTTAATGTCGTTCATTAAGCACTGCGAAGAAATCTTTTGCCCCAGTCTTAGAATTCTGCCACCAGTCCAAAACTGGCAATGAGGATGATAAATGCAAAGTAAAGAAGGAAAAACCAGAACCATCTGGTTAGTATTGTAAATTCGCTGATTTTGTCCTCTTTGAGGGCCATCTTGGCGATTCTCCTGGTGGGTGTTAGTGATTATCTATAGATGGCTTGGTTGACTGGTTAACATCTGTGCCTGGCTTGTCTAGCTGGGATACAAGTTCAATGAATTCCTTGGCCTCGGAAATAAAGCGTGCTGCCTGTGGGCGTGATAACCACAGGGCAACAACTCGCCTTCGGTCTACTGTTTTTCTTAGCCCGGGAGGTCTTTGCCCTAATAGACGCTCGCGGATCATTCTGTTGCCCTCTCGATAATAGCAGTCACCGAGCTGGCATCCGCAAACGATAACCCCCGAGGCACCAGATTTCAGGGCTGCTTCCACCATAAGCGGCTGAATCATACCGCTGCAGGGGAATTTCACAATTTCAACATCAGGGAGGTCTTTGAGTTGACCTAAGTTGTTCACATGAGCTCTCAAATCTAGCGAGCGTTCGCAGACTAGGGTGATTATCTTAGTGGTTGATTCGTCAGACATGGAAAGTTCCTTGGCGCTAGTTCTTAACCTTTGGCAGAGGCCGTAATTTTAGCAGTCAGGTCAGTATCTAAAAGATTGGGCAGATCAATAGCATCAAAAGCACAGGCGCCGACACAAACGCCGCAGCCAGAGCACCGATATGACTTGACGGTAGCTAGCAATTTAAACCGTGAGCCGGCTGGAGCAGGTACCATTTCAATTGCTGCGTATGGGCAGTCTCTTGAGCACAAGGAACAGCCCGTGCATTTTTTCGTTACCACCTCGGCAGCCTCTACTTCTTTAGTGTGTACAAAATAAGGCAGCATACAAAGCACGATGACTCCAGTGACAATTGTCAGCCAGTATGCCTGCAAATTCATTTGTGTCATGAGCCAATATGGCCACAAGAAAAACCAGTCTACCTCAAAAGCCGTTGGTTGCTGAGTGAGAGTTGCCATTGACCCACTGGTGACTGGATACCAGAGTAACAATATGCTAAGTAATGCAAAGAGCATAAATTGAATCACCGGCGGTGGTGTTAAGACAGGCCGCTGCATACGTACATAGTGAATCCATAATCCAAAAAGGAGTGAAAAGGAAAGACCAATATGAATAAACAAAAAATTGGACAGTGTATAGTTGGTAATCTCCTGCCCATTAAGGAACCACCATTTCAACGGCTCACCGATAATAGGCAGGACATCAAAAGACTTGGCTGTCATACGTGTCAGTGCTAGAGAGCGCTCGTCCCAGACCAGGTAGTAACCTGTTTGTCCTATAAACAGCACAAGCAAAAGGAGCACTATTCCACTTAACCACTGCACAATGCGGTACTGCCGATAGCGATCGGTAAACCAGACACGCAACATGTGCAAAAGGATTGCTATAACCATTGCATCTCCTGCGTAGCGGTGAATACCTCGAATTGTTGCACCAAATGGTATATGAGTAATGTACTCTACTGTTGTGTATGCATTGATTAGCTTCTCAGCGGAATAAGCATTGTCTATTGTTGGAACATAATAAGCAAAGAGCAAAAGTCCTGATAAGAACAGCACCCAAAGAAAAAACTGGGGTAAAGCACCGTGATAGTAAAGGGGGTTATATTTGCTGGTGACTACAGCATTTATCCATTGCTCAAGGGCTAGGGTGACTTTGTTGAGTGGTTGTGTGTACACAGCCAGCTTACTCCTATATCCTACTTTTTGCGTGGTAGAACTGTCTTTTCCTGTGGCTCTTCGTGCCCAATCACAATTAGTGCGACCGAGGCAAGCATGAGCGCAATGCCTAAGAAGAAAAAATAAGCATAATACTGGAAATTGGGACTCTCTTGCATGCCATGAGTAAGGGTTAGCAAACTTATGCGCCCAAACTTAACTAAGTTCTGGATTCCCGTGAATTGAAGCCAGGTACTGCTTTCGAGAGGCACACTGTTTGGTGAATTAAGTAATCCAAGTTCAGCCAGTGGCATGAAAACGACTACGCCAACGCAGACTGTAGACAATATCAGGATAGTAATTGCCCAAAGCACCTTACTCATGATTGGGTTCTCCGCGGGCGGATTGGACAGGAGACTTGTCTGATTTAATAGCAGCGTAAATTTGTTCAAAAACGTGTATGCGTTTACGCAGTTTACCCTTGGACTTTTCTTCAAAGTAAATCCAATAAGCCTGCACTCCAACCAGCATAAGCGTCAAGACGATACCGCCTACCAGCAGTATCCAGTTGGCCTCAGTAAAAGAGGCAGTTACTCCTCTATATCCTGCAAAACACCAGGAGAGCGCAACTACTGAACAGCCAAAGGCAGCAATCTTATAAGCATTCCTGACTTTCATACTATCCTCCAGAGGATACAGACATTGCTGTCGGCTTGGCTGGTGGCGCGTTAACCTTGCTTGCTGCTTTGCGACACCACTGGTGAGTCCAAAAGCTCAGTAACATAGCTAGCACACCGCCAATCATCCAGGTCCAATCAAGGCAAGGGACATCAAGCGGGTACGGTTTGACCAAGCCATTTATGCAATCGCAAAAGGTAACATAATCAAAGCACCAGCGATTAGACACCATAAAGTCTAGAAGGCCGTTATAAGTAATGTTGGGAACAAAAGTGGGTATTAGTTGGAATAAGCTATCAAGTGGCGTTGACTGCAAGCATACCTCCTGGACTTTATAGAGAATGTCCTTGCCTGGGATTTCGTGAGATGTCTTAAGCAGCACTTTATAATTCCAATAATCTGGATTGGCTGTAAGAGCTTCTTTCACCAGGGATTCTGCTCTATTGCCTGAGGTGCCAACAAAAGGTTTTAGTAGCCAGTATGCAAAAGACTGTGTCAGTGGGGACAGGAACATCTCTGTTCTAGCCATAAAATAGTAGACAATGGCTGTAAGAGCTTGCAGTGCACCTAGTGTGGACATAATCATAGCTGCTCCTGCGGACTTGGCTCGGTCTGGAAGATCTGTCTTTTTCCAGATAAGCCATAGCTGCAGCACAATGCCAGCATCAATCATCAGAAAGAAGAAAGCACGCCAATATGGAGGGTCATTGTGTATGTTGGCAATGTTAAAAATAATCAGAAAGGAAAAAACAACCCAA
>JACQVM010000316.1 GCA_016209785.1 Candidatus Melainabacteria bacterium
ACACTAACTATTCAAAGTATAGCCACACCTTTGTCTATAGGTGGTTCTGCAGGAACACTGACAAGTACAGCAGGAACAACGTTACGTGCTGCCTCAGGAGCATTGTCATTAAACAGAAATCTATCGGTGGCTGGGCCAGTTACATTGCAAGCCAATGGAGCTGGTGGGCAAATACCTATTAGCAATGGACGTCAAATTGCTGGCGACGCTGCAGTGACTGTGTTGACCTCGACATTAAGCAATAATGGTAGCTTAAGTGCAGGTACCTTGTTGACTATACAAAGTGGTCCCACGTTAAACATTAGTGGGACAGGAACATTAAGTGGTGCCAATAGTCCTGGCAATGGCATCCGCCTAATAAGCACTGCTGGGGCTGTATCAGCTTCGCAGCAAAGCTTTACTGGTTCTGTGCGTGGCAGCTCAGTTAGTGACTACACTGTAAATGCTACAAGCGGTGTGCTACTTCTGGGGGACATTGCTGCGCCTGGGGCATTGCTCTTTACAAATAACTCTAGCAACATCGTGATTGCAGCCAGTCGGACTGTAGACTCTACAGGTCCTGGCGGCTCACTGACAATAACACCAGGGTCTGGCACATCAGTCACGCTTAATGCAGGTGCAACTGCTCGGGCTGATACGGTAACAGTAAACACTGGCATGGTAACCAACTCAGGGCAAATTCTTAGTCGGGCTGGCACTCTTACAATTACTAACCCAGCAGCTTTAAACATTATCAATTCTGGTACCATAGGAGCTACAGGTAATTTAACCTTGAGCTCTAATGTTGCTGGTTTAACTGTTGCAGGGGCAGGACAATTGTCTGGTACTACCGGCGTAAGTCTTACCAGCACTAACTCTTCTGTAAACGTTGATCAAGGCAGCATTGTGGGCACTATCAACGGCTCAGCAGGTACCTTCTTTACTGTTGCAACGTCTGCACTGGGTCTTACTGCGCGAAATGTATCTGCTAGCAATGGCAATTTATTTGTGTCAGCCAACGGTGGTACGTTAACTTTAGTGGATACTGCTGTTGTCTCTGCTAGCCACACTGTCCAGCTTTCCAGTGCTACAGGCACTACAGTTGGAACACCAGGTGGAACAGGGGTTACAGTAAGTGCGGGTGCTTTAAATATTGGTGTTAACGGATTATCTACTGATCTTCAGGATTATGACCTATCTGAGATAGCTAGCCCAGGTACTGCTCGTCTTTTAAGCACCGCTGGTCCTGTTACGGTTGGTGATAATGTGTCTATTACCAGCCGAGGAGGCAACATTGGTATACGCGCTGGAGGGAATGTGACCTTTGGCACATCAGATAGTTTATTTGCTCAAGGTGGCAATATTTGGATCAATGCAGTAGGTGCAATCCGCATACCAGCCGGCAGCAACACAACATTTACTGCAGTTGCCCGTGAGTTGCCTGCAGTTGCAAATTCAAACTATAGTGCTGCTGGCAGCCTAAGTATTGCTAACAATACGGTAAAAGATTTTATGGGTGGTGGTATATCAATGTATGTTGCAACACCCAGCCTAGATCATGATGATGAACTTCGTACATTACATTTAGCTAGACTAGCTACTGGAGTGATGGATGTGCGCTCAGGTGTCACCAACATCAACAACCAAATGACCAATCAAGATGGTGGTACCATCAAGCTTATTACCACAGGTTCTGGCAAAATTGGAGCAGTAAATACAAGGTTTCAAGCAAGAGGTGGTGTCATTAGTATAGACCCACCAGGAGATGCAGTTGATATTAATGATGCTCAGTTCTTTGCTTTTGGACCTAGGCTTGTGGTTATAGCGCTTCCGGCAGGAGGTGGCAGCATAAGTAGTGGTAGCAGCGGAAGTACAACCTCTATTGAGGTGTCACCACCTGACACATTAGCTACAATCACAGCACAGCGAGTTCCAAGTGATACTACTAAACAGTCAGGCAAGGATGTGACCACAACACAGCCGTACACAGGCTCCTTAACATGTGCACCGGCAGCCATAGCTAGCCCAGTAGGGGGAAACAGTAAGGATGGCAATGCCTGGGTGGTAGTGTCTTCTGCTTGCCAGCCATTTTCCTTTGAGGGTGATGACGAGTCTGTTATTGTTGGCTCTGGTGGCACAAGCTTTAGTCCTGGCTCTGAGCGCACTATTTTACTGAAGGAAGGTAAGATAGTGGCTGTGGCTGGCAAGAAGGATTTAGTCATTGAGACAGCACAGGGCAAGATAACTATCCCAGCAGGAAGTGCCACGATTGTTGAACAGAAAGCATCAGGTAGTGTGCGAGTTGCCAATCTCTCTGGTGAAGAAACTAATGTGACGTTATCGCAAGGTGGAAAGACTGAAATGCTGACTGCTTCTGCCGGTGAGGAGCTAATGGTTGCTGATCAGGCCTTAGCAGATGAAGAACTTATTCCAGTTGATGGTATAGAGAGGGAACCAATTGGGGGTGTAATAGCTGTAGCTGGACATAAAGTACAAAAACAAAAGTTTGACCAGAAAGAAATGGCTGATCGAGAGGCACTGCTGGTGTGCAACATGGGTTGTTTTACAATCACCATGAGGAAGAAGTTTGAGATGTTGAAGAGCAACTTGAGCGATGCCAGGGCATTGGCACCTCAACCAGTTCTTCCTCCACTTAATCTTAAAAACGTAAAGCCCATAAGCAAGCCTGCCGAGCCGTCTGGTCGTCAGCTCGATCAATCCATGTTGCAACCAATTGGCTTCATGCAGCCAGCAACAGGTTCTATTGGCGCTCAAATAGGGCTTAGGACATTAGCAACTAAGTCTGTTGTTATCAAACAAACTGCTGAAGCACGGATTGTAGTAGAAAAACCAAACACCATTACCTTAAAACATGGAGAAATTTTTGTTACAGCTTCACAGCCAGTTGTTGTAAAATCGGCCGGACATAATGTTTATGTAAAACCAGGAGCAATGGCTCTTGTGTCTAATGAAAATGGTATGTTGAAGTTGCGCAACATATGGGAAGGAGCTGCTAACTCGGTCCATGTACAGATTGGCAGCAAGTTTGTTAGTGCTTCGGTAGGTCAAGAACTGATAGTTGGTACAAATGATCATTCATTGGGTAAGTTGTTAAAGGGTGATGCTATAGGGCGGCGGCGTATCCGTAGTTTTGACGTACCTGGTGGGCACACATTGACACGTTCGGAGGTTTCGCTTGTGTCATTAGCGCAAAGTAGCCATTTATTGTCACGTGTATTGAAGAGCCCCAATGAAGGTGACCGGGCAATTGCCAACAAGCTATTAAAGATGGCTGCTTGTTTGTCGCTTATAACTGCCGGTCACGGTGCCTATTCGACTGTGCAGCCTTAAGGTTTGGCCTGCCCATGGCAGCGCCCCTCGAAGCAGGCTGACTTGTCTTAAGACAAGTCAGCCCTGTTTAATTATGGTGATTAAGTTGTCGGCAGGCCCAGTCAACTTCTTCTGTACCTTGATAGCCAACAATCCAGCTTACAACATTGCCATCTGCATCCAGGAAGATCATGGAAGGGATGCTAGCGACAGCATATTTTTTCATTAGGTGGTGGGATGATGGATCATCAACGTCGACGGCTACAAAATTTATCTTCTTGCCATATCGCCGCTTAACCTTCTCTAGGACAGGCTTAAGTTGTTGGCAAGGACTACACCATTGAGCAGAAAATGTAACAACTTTTGGCTTGTCACTGGTAGATTTAGATTGAAGTAAAGCCGGTGGCATTGCCGGTGATAGTCCAGCTGAGGCAATTTGCAGCGTGTGGTTTAAGTTATTGTTTGTGTCATTAGCGGATGATTGAGCAACAGCTTGTGGGGTGTGTAGCCAAAGCACTATCGCCAGTGCAAGCCCTTGCGTTAATGTCAAGGCAGTTGCTAGTTTCAGTAAAGTGCCAAACATTATGAACCCCGCATACTTACCTGCATATGACGATTCTCGCCCAGTTAATCTAGTTGGCGATATAAGAGGAGCAATAAAGTTGTACTAGAAAACTTATGAAGTTAGTCCCAGTTAATGTTGGACTACCAGTTAATGAGCTGCGGCCCCTAGCTTGGTAGGTGGGGCTGTTAATACCAGCTCTTCTCCTGCCGAAGCACTTTTCAGCACGGGTGTTTGAGCTTGTCCTCTGTCGAGCTGAACTTCTTGTCCAACCTTGTCCTTTATATATTGATAGGCTTCTCTTAGTTTAAGATTGCTACCTTTTTGTCGTAATCCTTCAATTAAATAATGGGTGAATACTCCATTGGGATAACGTTTAGACTCCCAGGATATTTCGTCTGGTTGGCTAGAGCAAATCACAAGCTGTCCTGACTGCTGGGCAATGTCATCGGCTACAAAGTTTAATTGCCTATAGAGTCCTTTGCTATCAACATCTGCCGCACCGCTGTGGCAAGCGTCCATGAACACTACAACACGCCTAGCAGAAACTCTATCTTTAATCATTCTTGTTAAATCTTGAATAGGTAGCCCAGTAGCATAAAGGTTGTCCTTGTCTGTATTGTAAGCAACAACATAGTTGACTCCAGCAATGTCAGCCTTAGAAGGGCTTCCATGGGTTGATACATAAATGAGCACAAGATCGTTAGGGTCTGCTACACGAGGTAACCATTTGTCACCTAATTGAGCAAGAATATTTTCGCGGGTAGCCTGTTCGTTGAGAAGCACTTTGACATGGTCACTGGCAAACCGACCTTCTGTGACTAAGTACTCAGCAAAGTCCTTGGCGTCCTTGTCTGCATACTTTAATGTTACTGCTGGATCTTTGAACTTACTAATGCCAATGACAAGAGCCCACTTGTCTCTTATTGGCCGCGTTGCAGCTACAATACCTTTTGGATACATTTGCTTCAGTTGATTGAGGACAAGGAGATACTCAGGCAAAGCACTGATGCCTTGTTGTTTTACCCAGTTCAGGTGAGCAAGGGCTATCTTAGGTGTTGATGAATACACACTAACGAGCCCAACGTATGCATGTGCTTGAGTCATCTTGCTGTTATCGGTTGCTAAGGCTAAAAGCTGTGTCAACGTAATCTTGTTGAGAAAGTACTGAAGAATTGGATATGGCCATGCAATGCCACCATAATTAGTTTCTGCTTGATGGAGAATCTGCATAGCACGAACTTTCTGGTGGGCTTGCATGTGTCCTAGGTAAGCATAAAGTGCTAAATACAGTGCATTAGGACTACGCCATCCATCAAGCGCTAGCACTTGTGCAGCATCTGCGGCAGCCTTATCGCCATGTCCTAACATCAAGTGTGTAAGGCACCGTTTGTAGTAACAACGTGAGCACTTGGGATTAAGAACAATTGCTCTGTCAAAGTCTTCAACTGCCTTGGTGAACTGTCCAAGCTCATAAAATGCTGTTGCTCGATTTAAGTATGCCTCGGAGCTTGATGGGTTCATGGTGATCACATGGCTGTAATCGTCTACGACCATCTGATATTGACCAATGGCATAGTAGGCAGTGCCTCGGCTAGCATAAGAGGCGGCATAGTCAGGTTTAAGGGAAACTGCCAGGCTATAGTCACGTATTGCATCTAGATAATGCCCCAACAGATAGTCAATGTTGCCCCGCTGATAAGGGTAAATTGCCGAATGAGGATCTAAAGCTATGGCCTGGCTGCAATCTGCTAGAGCCTCATCGAGCTTTCCTAGTTGGCTTAACACTACGCTGCGCCTATAAAGGCAACGCGAGCAGTCTTTCTTAAGACCAATAGCTTGGCTATAACTCTCTAGTGCCTGGGGATACTGCTTAAGGGCAAAGTACGCAATGCCACGGTTGTAATAGTAAAGGTCGTTGTTTGGATTGAGGACAATTGCCTGGTTGTAGTCAGCTATTGCTTTGTCGAAGTGACCACCTTTGCTATAAACCAGAGCTCTGTTGTAGAGGCATTTTGCACAGTTAGGGTCTTGCCTCAATTGTTCTGAATAGTACTCGATTGTTCCTGGCTTTAAACTAGAAGTAGGCTGGTGAGTTTTCTGGACCATGTCTTGCTGAAAAATATCATGAATGACAGAAGACAAATCACCTGGCTCTGAGGTAGTTTTAGTGCTGGGGAGCAAGGTAGTAGTAGGTAAACTTGGAATTAAGTTGGTGACTCTTGACACAGTACCACTTGGAGTCCCGGATGATGAGGGGGTAGCTGTGCCAACGTCAGGACAGGCTGGACTGGACAATAACTCGGGCAGGCAATTGTCGATTATTATTTCGGAAGGTGGCATAGGCAGTGGGCAGACATCCATACCTAAGCCGCCAAACGGTATTTGACCAAAAGGTTGGGTTGGGAGAATCCCGTATTGAGGAGCTGGAACAAAGCCATATTGAGGAGCTGGGATATTGCCATATTGAGGGGCTGGAACAAAGCCATATTGGGGAGCCGGGACAAAGCCGTATTGGGGAGCTGGGATATTGCCGTATTGAGGAGCTGGAGTTAGTCCATACTGTGGTGCGGCAACCATGCCAGAGTTGTCTGAGCATTGAGCCAAGGCTCCCGGGTGTAAAGAAAAAACAGATAAAGCTGACATTGCCATTAAGATTGTTCGATTCATCTTTTGTGCCTCCACACCCATACTTATATTAATGCCATGGTTGATTAACTGCATGGTCTGGGAACAGTAAGCTTGGGCTTGTTTGTGCTAACCATCACAATATGGCACCATAGATTATCGGACATATAAAGAGTGAACATAGGATTATTGGTGATGAATGCTGCAAACAGTGGATTGTTGGACGTCATGGTCGGCAGCAGGTTGTGGACTAAGATGGAGTTGAAGCTAATTCCATTTGTGTTTGTATCATGGCTGGTTGCCATGCCATTAGTTTTCTCAGCACCTGACGATATGGCAGCCATTGGAATACAATCAGATCAAGTACCCCTTGATGAGCCTTCTGCCGTTGAACTTGAGGCCTCTGTTGTACGGCAAAAGTTTCCTGATCCTAGCGGACAACTAGTACCTACGCCAGATGCAGGTCAGGACGCTGCTTCTCAAGGAACAGCATCCAAGCTTGAGGCCATTATAAGGAAAACCCAAACATCTGCCTGGCAACGTTACAACAATCTTGGTAAAGCAGCATACAATCAAGGCTACTATGAAGATGCTGAAAAAAACTTCCTGGCTGCCATAAGAGAGCTTAAAAAGACCAACGAAAAAGATGACCGGCTATTGAAGAGCCGCAATAATCTTGGACTGACATATATCATGTTGGGCAAATACTTAGATGCTAAGGAAGTATTTGAACTAGCAATTAACCTCTCCAAAGAGCTTTACGGCAGCAAGAGTCAGCAAGCAACACGTTCTTTGAATGGGTTGGCAACTGTTTATAAGTATATGGGACAGCAAAAAAAAGCCGAGCAAACTTACAAGGATGCACTGAAGATGCAAGAAGAGCTCTTGGGAGCAAACCACCCTGCTGTGGCTGAGTGTTTAGTTGATTTAGGTGAGTTATACAGGCAACAGAAACTTTATGACGAAGCTACTCCTGTGTATGAGCTTGCACTTGAAACCTTGAACAAAGCTAGTGGTGTGCCTGAATTGACCAAGGCATATTTTTTGGACAAAACTGGCAACTTGTTTCATGACCAGGGCAAAATGGAGGAGGCACGGCGCTGTTTTGAGATGGCGCTTATGATGAAGGACAAATACAGCACGCTTTATTCTCCAATTGACCCAAGAAAACGTGGGCTTGTTTATTACCGATGTTTAAATGGCATTCCCAATGCCTTCCGTGTGTTTAATCGAGGTACTGAAATAGAATGTCTTCATGTTAAAGATGCTGTAGTGGTGGCAACACTTACAGCTGAAATCTTTGGTTCTGATTGGTATTTGTTGAAGGCAGAAGTTACTGTACAAAATCAAGGCAAAACAGCCATATCCGCCCTGTCCGAGCCACCAAGCTTGGCCCTTGAAAGCCCTAAGCAAAAGGTGTATGGCCCACTCGACTCTGATGCTATTGCAGGCGAGTTAGGGTCCAGGGGTAGAAGGCTCTATAATCGCTTGCTGCACTCAGCGGATTTTGCCTATGTAGTTGATCAAGTTGGGGCTGGCTCTGGAGTGAGCGTATACAACAACCCATTTACTGGTCCTACGGTAGTCAGAAACTACCAAAACTGGGTTACTATGCGCCCTGATTGGGCTGCACGGCTGCAGGCACGAAACGCAGCATTGCGGGCTTTGGCAAGTGCAGAGCGACAAGGAATGACTGTTCTTAAAGCTAAACCAGCTCAGACTACCATTGGGCCGGGGGAAACAGCAACTTTCCTTATCTTTTATCCTTATGTCAAGTTTGATGCTTGTACCTTGCGGGTTTTGCTTGGGAATTCTGTGCTTGAGTTTCCTTTTACCAGCCATAGTGGCTAAGTATGGCATCGACCTTGGAGAATTTGCAGAAAAGAACGGCTAGCAATTTCATCGGCAGTTAGACCAGTTTGTTTTATTTCCGCAAACGTGATTGCCCCACAGTTTAGCCCTCGTAAGAAGTAGTTTAAAAGACCTTGGCCAGTGGCAGCATCATCAAAAATATTCCCTCGTAAGCTAGCTTGTGCTGCCTTATCAATAAAAGTCTTAAGGCGGGTGGTTGCTTCGTCAAGACCAGCAAGAAAGAAGGTATACATAGCAGCAT
>JACQVM010000309.1 GCA_016209785.1 Candidatus Melainabacteria bacterium
CTCTAGTACCGCCTGTGGTTCACCGGGACTTTACGCCTGACAATCTTATTCTTGGTGCTGATGGTGTTTTAAAACTGGTTGATTTTAATGTGGCCCATCAATCAGAATCAACAGCAACAGGCACGGTAGTAGGTAAGCATGCTTACATACCTCCGGAGCAATTTCGTGGCAAGCCAAGCACCCAGAGTGACATTTATGCCCTGGGGGCAACTGTGTTCTATCTTTTAACCGGGGAAGATCCTGAGCCTATCAGCACGTCTTACCCGCTGCTTCATTCAAATGAGGTCAGCCCAGCACTAAATGAGATTGTGGCTTGTGCAACCAACATAGATACCAAGGTACGCTACAAGACAATAGAAGATTTAAAGGCTGCTTTGGTATCTCCAGATACGGACGGGAACATTTAAGTAGCTGGGGAAATCTATCTATAACAAGGAAGGTCGACTGGCCACAAAACAGGTAGTTAGAGTTAGCATAAGAAGTAGAGGTGCTTTGTAGCTCGTACCGGTGCTTTCATAAGGGGTTGGGGCAAGTCATGAGCATACGGATAAGCTTTTTGAGCTCATTGCTGCTTGGCTCACTGGTTGGGCTGTGTGTCAAGGCAAACCCAGCTTCACCTGTGGAAAGCGCTAAAACTGACCAGGCACAGGTAAGGGCAGAGAAGCTTAAGGCACCTTATGGCTCACATCTAGAGCCAATACTACAAAAAATTGGCGCAACGCCCGAACAACGCAAGAGAATTGCTGAAATTGTAATGTCCCATAAGCCTCGTATTGAGCCCCTTCGTCAAGAATATAAGCAAAAGAGTCAAGAGTTTTTAACTTGTCTTGTAAGTAGAAAGCCTGCCGAAGATATTATGGCTAGCCAAGGCGAGTTGAGCCAGCTCTATAGCGTTATAGTGAGCCAATATAACTTAATGCGTCTAGAAATTCGCCGCCTGTTAACTCCCGAGCAGCGAGTTGTCTTTGAAGAATACCGCCGCCAGCAAGGCTGGAGCTCACACTAAGAAATATCGAGTGGCAATTTCGTGCAGTCCGCTAGCGCTCAAGCTCGCGTTTGATGTCTGATATGAGCCTAAAGAGATGCAACGGATTTTCAGGCAGAGGTTCAAAATCGTATTGCTCATAAAAGGCTTTAGCTGCGTTGTTTTTAGCATGAATAACAAAGGCTCTCAGCCCAGCTAATTGTGCTGCACAGGAGGCGCGGTAGAGAGCATCTTTTAGAAGTCCCTTACCTAAACCCTTGCCTTGGAGTGTTCGATCAATGGACAGTCTAGCAAGGATAATTATTGGAATTACCGAATAGGCGCCCAGTCCTTTGGTTATGCTCTTTGGTGCTGCATCACTGCTAATCGAACCGTAGAGTAAGGTGTAGTATCCAACAACCTGGTTGTCTGACAGGGACACATAAGTCACCGTGCCATGGCTACGCTGGCTCTGAAGAGCATGCTTTTGTAAGTACGTATTGAGTGCTGGTTCGCCACAATCACAGCTGTCTACCTTGTGCCCAGGCTTTAAGGGGCAGGGCTTCTGCATTGTTACTACTTATCGAAGACGCCAGGCTCAATAAGAAGTTTTCGCAGTTTAGGATATTCGCATGGTACAGCCTCAAGGGCATCACAAAACGTCTTCCATTGGTTGGCCGATAAGGTAAAGTGGCGTTGTTCAAGAACTATATCTTGAGCAGCCTCAAAAGCCTGTTGCAAAACAAAATTACTAACAGTTGTTTGTTTGAGCTGCGCGGCCTGTGCAATTACTTGCTTTTGCTGAGGTGTCACGCGGATGTTTAAATTTGTCTCTCGTCTTTTGCGATTTGCTGTGCCAGTCATGGTAGCTTTCTTGCTTGCCCTTATCCAGTATTAGAATAGCATATGTAAACACATTGTGCGCACAAATGATCAACGGATCAGAGGTGAGGTAGTGCTGGCGAACAGTGATTTCATTTAAAGCATTGAGCTGTCGCGTATCTGCTGGTTTGTTAGTGCTTCCCTTAGCTTAGCAATTGATGTAATCTTACGGCCGTCCTGACTACCTATTATGCCGGTCCAGAGCAGGTGGGACAAATTACCTTGGAGTCCAAACAGTGCTACATGATACAAATGTGCCTTGCCACCACTTTCGTAAAATACAATGCACTGTTTCGGTGAAATAGCGCCAAATATAAAGCGACGCAGTGGTAAGGGAGGTTCCCCAACCACACAACCAGCTTGAAATGGCGCATCTCGGTCAGCCATGAATTCATTGCCTGGGCAATGCTGGACAAACTCCTGTTTCACGGCAGACGGTAGTTTGCTGGCATGAGACACCAACGCAAAGCTGTCATCGAGAAAGTGGTGTCGGGCGTCTGCAGACAATATCTTAACCTCATCTGTTGAACCAACAGACAATGCTAAGGACAGCATGAGTATGATTGCTGCCGTGAGTACTAGCTGGGCTGGCATGCTACAGCACATAAGGTTGCTCCACAGTCTGAAGAATGGCAAAAGATATAATCAGCTTTGAGGCAGATCTTTGCAAAACTAGATAAAGAGACCTGCTGGAACGTTATAAAACTCTGCCAAGCCTTTGGCAACTGATTTACTGATTGAGCGTTCTGCACTCAAAATCTTCGAAATAACTGCCTTGTCAGCGATACCCCAAAGATCTTTCGCGGTATGGTTGTTGGACTCCATAAGGTGCCTTAAAACATCTAGTGGCGATACATCATCTGTTGGGAACAAATTCAGCCTTCTCTCATAGTCCGATATCAGGACATTAAGAAGTTTGAGGAGAGCAGTTTCTTCGGGGCTGCGAGTGGTACCTTTGGTCATTAACTCGTACACAAGATTGAGTGCTTTTTCGTGCTCTTCCTTGGATTCAATGACATGTGGAAGCTGCTGGCTGATTAACCTTTTGTACTTGCGTTGATTTAGTGCAATAGTGCTCATCTGTCGTCCTATTGTTCGTGCTACTTGTGACCTCTGCGATTTCTTCCCATTCTTTGATTTGTTTCCGAGCGGTTGATTGTTTTTTTGCAAACACAGCAAGTTTGGTCTCACCCAGGATGTTCATGATTGTTCTGTGGTATCCAACTGCCCAATGGCCATCAAAACCTCCTTGGTTGGAAACCTCTCTATCATAAACCCCTGTTGACAATCTGTCAACTTAAATCAAATACTGGCCGTGTCTGCCCCTCAGCATGTCTGTCCTTGGCCAGAACCACTTGCCTAATCTGCAGCAACTGCTGCTGCAAGCAACGCCAATCTCAATTTCCGAAGTAAGCAAAACCTTTACTTATCCGCCTCCTGGCTTACTAGCGTTGCTTGTGCTGCAGCTAAGCGGGCAAGTGGTACTCGATAAGGCGAGCAACTGACATAAGAAAGCCCAAGCTGATGAGCAAAAGCAATGGAGCTTGGCTCGCCACCATGCTCGCCGCAAATGCCCAACTTTAAGTCCGGACGGGTTTGTAGTCCATACTCGACAGCAATCTTCATCATCTTACCTACGCCGGCTTGATCTAGTACCTCAAACGGGTTTTGCGTCATGATTTTTTGCTTGACACCATTGCAGTCAATACCTTCAAGATAACGCTGGAGAAACTTACCTTCAGCATCATCGCGGCTAAAACCAAAAGTCATCTGCGTGAGATCATTGGTTCCAAAGCTGAAAAACTCTGCGTGCTCTGCAATTTCATTGGCGGTAACACAAGCTCTTGGAACCTCAATCATGGTGCCAAACTTATAATCTACAGTTAGGTGTTCTTGCTCCATTGTTTCTTTAGCAACTGCCTCCAGTTGAGCACGAGCTATCCTTAAC
>JACQVM010000349.1 GCA_016209785.1 Candidatus Melainabacteria bacterium
AAATTATTAACTGCTTCATCAAGATTGTCATTAATCACTTCATAATGAAATAGGTGCTTTTGTTTTAGCTCTTGCTTGGCCTTTTTAAGGCGTAAGGCAATCTTTTCTGGGGTTTCTGTAGCCCGTCCAGTTAATCGGGACTCCAGGGCTGCAAATGAGGGCGGAGAAAGAAAGATAAGAACAGCATGGGGGAAGCGGTCTCGTATTTGTTTAGCTCCCTGAACCTCAATTTCTAAAATTACATCTCGACCTGCCTTAAGCTCCTTCTCTACCCATGCTTTGGGTGTTCCATACAGAGCGCCAGCAAACTCTGCCCACTCCATCAGGAGTTCTTTCTGGCACATTTCTTCAAATTCTTCTTTTGTGGCAAAGAAATAATCTATGCCTTCAGTCTCTTCGGCACGCTTTGTCCTGGTGGTCACTGAAACTGAGCGAGAAAGTCCTGGCACTTGGTTCAACAACCTTTGAACGCTTGTACCTTTGCCAACGCCAGATGGACCTGTGATGACAACGAGGTTTCCGCAAGACCTAGGATTGTTCTTGGCAGATGTAATTGGATTTGCCGTAAGCTTAGTATCAACCATGAATGTGCTCACGCTTACATAATAGGCTTGTTAATATCATGAATAGGACAGGCTAGCAAAGTTCTTACCATATAACATGAGCAATCTAACCCATGCAACCATTTGATGCTCTTACAGCGAAAGCGGTATTGGAAGAAGCTCAGCCTCTTCTTGTTGGCCGGAAAGTAGATAAGATTCATCAGGTTGGTCGCGATGAAGTTGTACTTTCGCTGCGTAACAAAGGTGGATTTAGCCACCTTCTCTTATCTGCGCATCCTGTTTTTGGCCGAATTTGTCTATCAAATTTGCCTCATTATCCCAGGCAAAGCACGCCGCCTGCTTTTTGCTTTCTTTTACGCAAACACCTCTGCGGCTCGACACTGGTTGGTGTTGAACAACTCGTTGGTGAGCGAATTGTAGACCTTGTCTTTTCCTGTCCTGGGGATCTTGGCTTGCCTGTTTTGAAGGTCCTAAGCGTGGAGATTATGGGGCGGCACAGCAACCTGATTCTTTGGGACAAGGAGAGCAATTTTATTTTCGGTGCATCGCATGTAGTGACAAAAGATATGAGTCGCCAACGCCAGCTTGCTGTGGGGCTTAAATATGTACGTCCTCCTGGACAGAACAAGCCCAATCTCTTCAAGGTTACGGCTGGCGAGTTTGCTCAATGTTTGGAGACGTTTCAAGAAACTTTTGCTACTACTGGCAATTTGGCTGAGTGGTTGGTTAGCACCTTTTCTGGTTTAGGACGCCATTTAGCCGAAGAATTGGTTGTGTGTTATCAAACCCCGGCATTAATGCCAGGGGGTATTCAGGAATTTGGCGGGGGCTTGAACGCTAGCCAAACAGATCTAAAAGACTCCACCCTTAAGGGTGGAGTCTCCATGGAGCAGAATTTTGACAAGCTCATAACTGCTGATCAAACAAGATCAATGTTGTGGGAAAAAATTGCCTCTCTTAGAACAGGTACTAGATACAAACCAGCTATGTGCCCAGAGTTGGGACGCTACACTATTTTGTCCTGGGGCCCGGAAACAGCAAACCAAACACAGTGGAAGCTGTTTCCTTCTGTCAATGATTTGGTGGATGAGTATTACCGAGTGCAAGTAGCTCGAGAACATTTCCTCCAACTAAAAGATCGACTTCATTTAGAGTTGAAGACAGAGTCTGAGAGAATAAGCTCGCGTGTCAGAGTTGCTGAACAATATCTGGATACTCAGGAAGATATGTTTTCCTACAAGAAGTTTGGTGATCTTATTTTGGCGAACATCAAGAATCTTTGCCCTGGACAGGTAGAGGTGACCTGCGAGGACATCTACCAGCCAGGACATTTTGTTACGATAGCCCTAAACCCTAATTTGACGCCATCACAAAATGCTCAGCAATACTACCGGAGATTTGCAAAAACTCGGACCAGATTGAAGGCTGCCTCAGAAGCTAAAAAGGATGCTGACTCTCGCCTAATGGTACTAGCTAACCACCTGGAGACACTTGAGAAGGCAAATAGCACCGAGGAGCTGGAAAGTCTGAGAGCAGTTGCACCAGGGGTTCATCTCAGCGATAAGGCCCGCTCTCGACCTGCCAAGAAACAAGGCAAGAATAAGCTTTTAAGTATCACTTCATCAGATGGTTTTACGATATACATAGGACGCAATCGCCAAGAAAACGATGACTTAATTGCCCAGCTAGCTCGTCCCCAGGATGTTTGGCTGCATGTTTTAGGAACTGGCGGAGCTCATGTTTTAATTCGTATGCCCTCTAGCAAAAGTGAAGTGCCAAGACAAACCCTGAAAGAGGCTGCTCAAGCTGCTGCACGTTTCTCTAAAGCCACCAAAGGCTGTAAGGTACGTGTAGTGTACACCCAGTGTAAATTTGTTAAGAAGACCGCATCTAAGCCTGGTTTAGTCACTTATGAAAACGAGAAAACCATGGAAGTTGATACAGCTTCTCCTATGCCTTGGTCTCTCAAGCAGCTCTTTGCTTACAAACATGTTCCATGTGAGAAGTTGCAGTGACGAGATTTTTCTTAGAATCGGCGAAATAGCCCAACTACAACCCCCTGAATTTCTAGCTTGTCCAAGCCATCAATGTAAATTGGGTCAAGCTCAGAATTGGCAGGCATGAGGCGATATTGTCCTTTTTCTTTGTAAAAACGCTTGAGCGTGGCGGTGCCATCATTCAAGAGAGCAACCACAATGTCACCATTGTTAGGGCTTGGGTTAGGCTTCACAATGACATAGTCTCCATCGAATATGCCATCGTCAATCATGGAGTCACCCTTAATCTTGAGCGCAAAAGAGCCGGCCTTGCCATACTGACTTTCAATTTCTAAATATTCATTGCTTTCAATAGCATCTATGGGATGCCCAGCAGCAATAGTACCTGCTAAAGGTAAACCACGTGGCTTCACGTCTTCCGGCTTGCCAGAAGCATTGATATGAGGCATAGACTTTTGGACAGACCCCAGTACGCGTAAAGAGCGGTTGAGTCCTGGTT
>JACQVM010000310.1 GCA_016209785.1 Candidatus Melainabacteria bacterium
CATAATCTGCCTGGCTACCTTCACACGATCAGCCTGAAATACTGGTTGGTCACCTGTGCTTTCTAAAAGACGGGAGATTTCCATGTATGTCTTAGCAATCTCATCTGGCGGTAGTCCTTGTTCCTTAGCTCTTCTTTCAAAATCCTCCATATTACTTTTGAACTCTGCCCGAGCTTCGGGTTGATGTATACGTGAGTCAACACTATCACGCAAACGCTGACCTTCAACTTGCTGATCATAGCTTTGAATTGCTTTGTACTCAGGGCTTTGCCTTCCTGGCTGAAGGATCTCAATCTCATGCAATAAACTGCCTGCAGATTGTCTTATTCGTTGCTGTTCTGTACCTACAGCAGACCTTAAATCCTCTGGGTTTACATGGTCCGCTGTCCGGGGAGTTGAGTGCTCTCCTGTATGTCGATGGGATTCAATATGAGAATCGTGCTCTGACTGGCGTCCCATGAAGTTAGCCTCAAAATATCATTGATGAAATGGGTTTAATCTACCGAATCTGGATCTTGAAACAATATACCCACTTCACCCAAAAACCTCACAGGGCAACGTCTCATGTATAACACTGTCATTGGTTATAGGACAACGATCCACACACATAGCTCAGGCAACCACGATCAAGTTCACTGGAGTCTAACTAGCGTTCAATTTGTGAGTTATGGTTAGAACAAACTACTGCTGTACACATGCAGCAACTTCTGGGGATTTTTCCTTAGGAAGCACAAAATATCCACCTCTACCGCGAGTAACATACTCAATTGCAGCCGCTGTTTTAAGTAAACTCTCCAAAAGATGCTTGTCATCGGTAGACCATGGCCTGCGAAGTGATTTGAGATGATGCACATTCAAAAGCATTGACGCAATGGAGAAGTCCGCCTTAACGATGAAAACCGAATTGCCCAGCGCAAAGGCATTGAAGCACCTTCTTCCAATGCCATCAGTACCGTATACTTCTTGTTGAGTAGGATAATGATCTGCCAAGAGCACTTCCGCACCAGGTTTTAACGGTATCTTGTATTGTCCACAAACAACACACACATCATCAGGGCCACTGCACGCCTGTACTCGTAACCTTCCCTGCTTATATTCTGCAGACACAAGCGAGCTCTTATCCGCAAAAACTGTCGCTAGCGGGGTTTTAATTGTCATCTGCGCTGGAGTATTCAGGTACAAGGACCCCTTTAACAAACTTACTTCTCGAGAACCAGACAGCATAAGATCTGTCCCATCCGCCGCCAGGAAACGTAGTGGCTCACCACATTGAGGAACCAATCTACGTGGCGTTCGAACAGAATGGTACGAAGTGCTGTCATAAGACTGTTCACGTTGTGCTGCACCTACTGAATCCCTTACGTGCGACAAGAACCTTTCGGCCACTACCTTCTTGCTACCAGTCAGACTAGTTTGCCACTCAACTAACAGGGGCTCCTGCTTAACCACCTGGGATATATTGATGCAACGTTCCGCTGTTCTTATGCTACTTATATCAACCATGCCTGCCTGCGCTCGTGGCACCCTGTACGCACCAGCAACCAGTTCAGCTTTATCATAAACAATAAAGAACTCCTTACCAGCTCTTAACGATGTGACTTCATCGGGCTTTGCGCTGGTGCGCACTTTTACAGCCTCAGAATTACCTCCTGCAACTGCCACCACTCGGATTACCTTTTTAGGAAAAAAATCTATAATAGCGGTAGACTGCGGCTCGATCTTAACACCAACAGTGCTTGTTGCTAGTCTGACAGGATTCTTACCAGTATCGACAACAAAACTCCCACGATGCGGAACTATCATGTCATGTTCTAAACTCAGCACTGCTCCAGCCGAGCCTCGCAAAAGCACATCCTTACCACCTCCAGCTTCACCTGTGAAGACCTGATCATGCTCGGTAAACACCAGCAAGTTAGAGTGATTACCATGCATGCGAATCAACACAACCTCATCATGTTTCCCCTCAGTGTAAGAGACTGCCCCATGGAGTTGTGCAGAAGGTAAACTTGGTGGATTGCCCTGCGCAAACACAGTGCCAACTGAAAAGGATTGCAATCCTATCATCGCTATAAACACCAACCAGGTGGAACCGTGTCTCATATGATTTCTCATGCTTGGCACTGATATCTGGATCGTCACCTGGGCTGGTAAGGTTAGCACCTGCCAAATGACGATCTCTTACTGGCTCATTACTGGATAGGAGCTACCCCAGTAAATGCACCTTCCATGCTTAGTGCCGGCATAGGTGCAGGTAATGGAGCAGGCTGAGCCGTACCCATCACAGGCAACGGTGTAGGACCTGAGACAGGTAATGGTATAGCCGTCGCAATCGGTGGCGGCGGTGCAACCACACAACTCACCAATGGCATTGCCATTGGTGTTGCTACTGGCATTGCCATTGGTGTCGCTACCGGCATTGCCATCGGTGTCACTATTGGCGTTGCATTTGCTGTTGGCAGCGGCATTGTCATTGGTGTCGCTGCCGGCATTGCCATTGGTGTTGCTACCGGCATTGCCATCGGTGTCTCTAATGGCGTTGCATTTGCTGTTGCCACCGGCAGTGCCATTGGTGTCGCTACCGGCATTGTCATTGGTGTCGCTGCTGGTGCTACACCGCCTGCTAACGCCGGAAGCTGAGGTACCGACGCACCCTGACCAATGGCACCACCACAACCTCCTTCAGAGACCGTCTGCTGTAAAATTGGAGCTCTACTAACAGCAGCTACAATGAAATTTCCATTTGAATTGCTGTCAGAAGGGCAAATCCTAACAGGCGGGGGCGGAGGTAAATACGCGGCACATAGATCACCAGTCTGTCTTGCATCGACTGGCAACGTTACCAAATTTGGTCCATGCCCTTTCTCATGCCCTAGCCCTAAGCCATTTCCGTGATCATGCCCATTCTCGTGTCCATCACTGCCTTGTCCTGTGCTTGTCACCTCAATGGGCACTCCTCCTGCTGGAGTCCCTTGTGGCGGTGCCATGCACACAGCTATCACTGGTGGCCTTGGACAAGCTACTGGCCTAAAGCATGGCTGCCCAGACGTCTCATGGTCTGGTCCATGCCCTTTCTCATGCCCCAGCCCTAAGCCATTTCAATGCCCAAGCCCATACTCGTGTCCATCACTGCACTGTCCTGAGCATGTCACCTCAA
>JACQVM010000320.1 GCA_016209785.1 Candidatus Melainabacteria bacterium
CCGCAAGACTTGCCTAAAGTACGGCAGCACCTGGCTGAGTTGCATGTGCCTTTAGTTTGGATCCTCTTTGGGGCAGGATCTTTAGTTTATGGTGTGCTGCGCATTCTTTATGGATGGTGGCGCAAGTTTGGTTCTAAACCTTACCAGGACTAAAAGCTTTCTTTGTTTTGCTCCTTGCCTTGTGCTTTCTTTTTGCCCAGTGCTACTTTAGTCGATCCGTCTTCTGGCAGAAGTACACGGGAAAGATACTTTTGCGTTGATTCAAAAAGCTTTGGAGCTACGCCAGTTAAGTTGATAAGGTGTGACCGACCTTGAATAGATTGATCAGGGAATTCAGCTTTCTTAGCTACAAAAAGCCATTGCTTAACAACAAAATTAAATAGGGCGGGATCACGTTCTTTCTGTCCTATGAGCTTTTGCTCGAGGGCCTGCGCATAGAGGATTCTACCGTCCATATCCATTGGCGCCATCTCAACAGAGCGTTGCAAAACCATGATGGCTCGATCTAAGTTGCCCATTCTGAGTGAATTTTCGCCCTCTAGACGCAAAGCGTTAGGGGTGCGCATTCCCAGCTCAAGGAATTGATCTGAAGATACGACGCCGTTGTGACTTTTCCCAATGCTGGATGTATCAACTATGAAATCTTCTTTGGCTGAAACTGCCGAGGCGGTGAAAATGGCAATAGCAAGTGAAAGTAAGACATTCCTGTGCATTTGCTGCTCCTTCTTGGTTGTTGGTGGCTGGTTGTATAGCTTGCATTGTTAAGTGTGGTGGTTGCCCGTAACGCTTGGGTTGTGGTGTCTTGGTCTAGTAGATGAGTTTCCTCGCAGACTGGCAATGGACAAAGACATGTCAGCCGATCCATATACATATTTGCCTGCCACCATTACATTTGCTCCGGCCTCAATTACCTTTGAGGCTGTTGAGGCATTAATGCCACCATCCACGATAATGTGTACTTGATGTCGCCCAGCATTGTTCAACATTTGCCGCAAAGCTCTTACTTTGGTGACCGTGGATTGGAGAAATTCTTGGCCACCAAAACCTGGATTGACAGACATAATTAGAACTAGATCAAGGTCATCCAGTACGTAGGTAAGCATATCTAATGGAGTGGCAGGATTTAACGCAACGCCAGCTTTCATTCCGAGCAATCGGATTTGAGATAGTATGCGCTGAAGATGTGTACATGCTTCAACGTGAACAGTTAAGTGCGTGGAGCCGGCCTCGGCAAAGGCTTTCAAGAATTGATCTGGGTTGCTAATCATCAAATGTACATCCAGCGGAAGCTTTGTATGCTGACGTAGGCTTGCCACCACTGGTGAGCCAATTGTAAGATTTGGGACAAAGTGTCCATCCATCACATCCACGTGTATCCAATCAGCACCGGCTACCTCAGCTCGTTTAAGCTCTGACGCAAGATTAGCGAAGTCCGCTGACAATATCGATGGTGCCACCAAGATTTGCATGGCCTAAAACCGACAGCTGAAGGAAAAACACAATGCAACGGTTATCATGACGACCGGGCAAGCCCTGGTCAAGGGGTGGTGGAGTAGTTTGTTGCGAGCCAAATGAATATCTTTTAACTTTGCTTCAATTCTATTGTCTAGAGTAGCCAAGTCGTAAGGATTTCGTTATTGTCAAGCTTAGTTGACAGTAAGACATAAGAAGTTGGTAAGTATTGGCAAACTACAATGAAGCTAACTAGTTTGTAAGGAGAACTAAGTGGCAGATTTTAGGCTATCAGATGAGCAGCGTCAATTTCAGCAATTGGCTCGGGAATTCTCTCAAAAGGAAATTGTTCCCAAAGCTTCACAGTTTGACAGCACTGCTGAGTTTCCGAGTGAGGTTTGTCGACAGTCTTGGGAGCTGGGCTTTATGAACCTCTTTATTCCAATTGAGCTAGGGGGGCTTGGGCTTCGCTTATGGGATGCTTGCCTTATTGCTGAAGAGTTTGGTGCAGCTTGCGCTGCCATTAGTAGTATCCTAGTGAGCCACAATTTAGCGCAAGCGCCAGTAATTGCTGGTGGTACTGATGAACAGAAAAGAGAATTCCTAGAGCCACTAGCAAATGAATACTTATATGCTGCTTGTAGCCCGGCTGAGTTATCTTGCAAGGTAGATCCAAAGACTGTACAAGTAACTGCTAAGGCAAGCAAAGATGAGTATGTCCTGAGTGGACAAAAAACCTGGGTTTCTAATGCCAGCGTTGCAAGATGGTATTACGTACTTGCCTCAACTGATCCTACACAAGGAATTGATGGGCTGTCAGCCTTTGTTGTGCCTGCTGATTCTAAAGGAATTGTGGTGGGGCAGCGGCAGCCAATGTTGGGTTGCAAGGCTTGTGATGTGAGAGAGATTACCTTTGTTGATGTCAAAGTAAGCAGACAGTGTCTGATTGGACAAGTTGGACAAGGGTGGAAAGTTACAAAAATGGGCTTTGCTCGTTGTTTGCCACTGTGGGCTTCTGTGGCGGTTGGATTGGCTAGAGCAGCCATGCAACACTCGATAGTTTATGCTAAGGAGCGCACCACTTTTGGAAAGCCCATTGCCCAACATCAGGCAGTAAGCTTCATGCTTGCAGATATGGCTAAAAACATAGAGTCTTCCCGACTTTTAGCCTGGCAAGCCGCCTGGCTTTACGATCATGAAATGCCAATGAGCAAACAGGCCCTGATGGCTAAGGCATTTGCTGTCGACACTGCGATGAAGGTTGCAACGGATGCTGTGCAGATTTTTGGCGGTTATGGATATTCTCGCGAATATCCTGTTGAGAAGTTGATGCGTGACGCTAAAGTTCTACAGATATATCAAGGCAGTAGCTTGACAGATCGAGTAATGATTGCCGGCAGCTTAATTGGTGTTTAATGACGACATATGAAGAAATCCAAAGATAGTCCTCATGAGATCGCTAAGGGACAATTGCTATGGGTTAAGGCTCCCCCCTATTACAACAAAGAATATCTCTATGAGGTCACTGCATCTGGTGACAAGCTTATTCGAGCCAGCCTTTATCACTCCCCTCGCGTCCGCAAGTCATGGACTACAGAAGAGCTGGTTCTTCTCTTTGAGATGGGCATGGTGCGTCTAGCTGAACCAGGACAGACGCCATGAGGGAGTCCTAATCTATTTCTTGTGGTTAGAGGGTGTAACTAACTTTGGTACCTTGGCAGGTGCAATAGTCTTATGTGAGCGTTGTTCCAACTTACCAGGCGTGGAAGTGCTCAGCACAAAACGAACAATTGCGTAATAAAGCAAAACTAAAAGCAGGACATAGCCTACTGTGTGTAAAAACTGTCTTAAAGCTCGTTGTAGTCTGTATGATTTCTTTGATAGGTCAAAGTTGGCAGAGGAAATATTGTCCTCCAGTCGTTTAGTGACCCCAGATTTCATGGTGGTCTTAAGTCCGCCAAGCTTTTGCATCTCTGCAGTGGAGATTGACCTACCGCAGGTAAGGCAAAATCTAAGAGGTAAGTTCATGGACGCGCCGCAATAAGGGCACGATACTGCTGACATGTTTGCTTATATTGGGACTTGCTAACTTTGTTCAATAAACCTATCTTACGTTGACTAGAAGGTACTTCTGTTACAAAGTGTAATACTAAGGACAACTGTTGTTAAAACTCTACAGCAGGTTCGTTGCTGTCACTGCAATAGCGGTTGTACATTTCAGCAATAGCTTCCTTGTCGTGGGCTAATGTCTCTTGTTTTTCATTGAGCTGAATGATGCGCGACTTTAGCTCCTCTATTTGCTGCTCTACTAAGCTTATCTCCTCATGGATTTCACTTTCGGTAGTGGAAAAAGCTTCTGCCAGGGTTGTAAATGCCCGTTCAATCTCCGTTTCTGCCATTAGGGACTTCCTTCCTAACCTATCGTGTAACTATTCTTTGGTTTATCAGCTATTGCTTGCTCTCTTACCAACAGGGGTCCTGTTAGCTTGTGTGTTTATTTTACCCCTGCTTTAGGTCTTTCAATAAGGTAAGACCCAAGCATAAAGTCAAATCCCTGCTCCGTGAAGAAACATGTCTACAGGATCTATTGAGCCGTTAGTTTCACATGCTGGTTTGGTGGCTGGCTCATCTTGATAGCCAGGGCTAGGTGCTTCTTGTTGTGACATAAACTTTGAGAAGCCAGCCTCAAGCTTAACAATATGATCTTTCAAGCTCTTAATTGCCTCAGCTTCTATGTCAGGTACTTCCTCTTTTATTCGCTGACCATTTTGGTAAATGACGCGACCTGGTACCCCTACAACAACACAATTGTCTGGCACATCCTTCAAAACAATTGATCCTGACGCAACTTGTACATTATTGCCGACATAAATGGGTCCTTGAATTTCAGCTCCACTACCCACAACAACACCGCAACCTACAGTTGGGTGCCGCTTTGTACCTCTAGTTTGAGCTCCTTTACGTGCGGCAGCACCGCCTCCTAACGTTACTCCTTGATACAGCACGACATCGTCTCCTATCTCGGCTGTCTCGCCAATCACTACACCCATGCCGTGGTCTATAAATACTCGCTTGCCGAGCTTAGCGCCAGGATGTATCTCAATGCCAGTGATAAGGCGAGTGAAATGTGAAAGGAAGCGAGCCAGGACAACAAGCTTTCGTTGCCACAACCAGTGGGCAATACGGTGAATGCAAACTGCGTGGAACCCTGGATAACACAGTACTACCTCAAGCCAGTTGTGGGCTGCCGGGTCTTTGTTGAGGATATTTTCAATTTCTTCTTGCCAAGACATAATTTTCTAAGAGCTCTAAATGGCTGAGGCAGGCTCTAAAACTAGCTCGCTAAACAATGGTGTTGATAAATACCTCTCACCAGTGCTAGGTAGGATTGCTACAATTAGTTTACCTTTACTTTCAGGACGGCTGGCTATTGCCAGTGCTGCATACACAGCAGCTCCACTTGAAATTCCTCCAAGAATGCCTTCATGTTTGTGGAGTTTCTTTCCCCAAGCAAATGCTTGATCGTTGGTTACTTTGAAGACCTCATCTATGATTGAAAGATCTAGCACACCTGGAATAAAGCCTGCACCAATGCCCTGAATTTTATGTGGTGCTGGTTTCAGTGGTTCACCAGCTAAATGCTGGGTAATTACTTGGCTATCGGCTGGTTCTATTGCTACACATTGAACACTGGGTTTACGTTCTTTTAGTACTTGTCCTACACCACTGATTGTGCCGCCGGTACCTACACCAGATATAAAGATATCAACCTTACCTTCTGTGTCTCGCCAGATTTCTTCTGCTGTGGTTTCACGATGGATCTTAGGGTTGGCTGGATTTTCAAATTGTTGGGGCATATAGGCATTGCGTGTGTTGGCAAGGATTTCTTGTGCAGACAATACAGCACCTTTCATGCCTAATTGACCAGGTGTAAGGACAATCTCAGCTCCTAAAGCAGCCAAAAGCTTACGTCTTTCAATGGACATGGTTTCAGGCATGGTCAAGATTAGCTTGTATTGTCTAGCAGCTGCAACAAAGGCCAGAGCAATACCTGTGTTGCCAGAAGTGGGCTCAATAAGTATGGTTTCTTTTGGTTTAATTAAACCGTGCTTCTCGGCTTCGTGAATCATGGATACGCCAATGCGGTCTTTTACTGATCCCAGTGGGTTTAGCGATTCCAGCTTTAAGGCAACTGTGGCCTCTAGTCCTTCGGTGAGGCGGTTAAGCCTTACCAGAGGTGTGTTGCCAATTAGTTCGGTAATATCTTTTGCCAATGCCATGAACCTGCTCCTGGTTTTACTGCTCTTCGAGGTTAATTGGGCAGACACACAAAGCATCTGCGCGCATATCAATAATTTCTTCTTGAAGAGACTTTCCAGAACGTCTTTCATCAACAAGTTTTTGGTACTTCAAGCGTAGTTCATTGCCGTCAATGTGTTCATCGCTGATTATCTTGACTGTTGGTGGGAGCTCTCCTTTCAGCTTGCTGAGAGCCTTGAGGGCTACCTCTGGGATGTAGCAAGACAAAAATGGAAGCACAGCTAAAAGTGTGCCTTTGCTAATACTGGTATTGGTAATTAAATCCAACAGCTCCAAGAATGCTTTTGTACTATCAAATTTATAAAGATGGTTCTCAATTCTGTTAATGCTCTCTAGATC
>JACQVM010000323.1 GCA_016209785.1 Candidatus Melainabacteria bacterium
AGGATCAAACTCTCCGTTGTCACAGCTTACTAGGAGTACTAGAAGCAGATAAACGTTTTGTTTGCCTACTCAAAAGTTTTGACAGGCGCTCTTGATGGCTATTCAGTTATCAGGGTTCGAGGCACTAATCCAATAATACAGATTAGCATAGTTGCAATGGTAACAACTACTCACGAGCGTGTCAAATTGTGAGATTTGCACACCCAGCCCGTTTATGCCATTTTTAGCCCATTTGCAAGATCACTTTCCCTTAACCATTTGGCTTATCTATCTCATACATGCACTGGTTATTGCTGCAGTTACATATGCTGAGCACTATGCCTAAAACACAAAACAGCATTAAGAGCACTTAAGACTATCTGGTCTCTGAACCAAGCTAGAAACAATCTTGAGCAAAAGCATCTCTCAAAAAACCAACTGGCGCGCTAATATCTCAGCAGACAAACGTTTGTGGGCACCAGTTATTATGGACAATCGTGTACCTTGTAATTGACACAATAGGTAAGAATCAAATACTTTGAATAAGCTTGATGTGCTCTGCTTGTCCGCCCTGTGAAATTTTGCCAGCTCACTTGCATATTGATTGTATATTCGAGCTGCCAGCACTGGCTCTCCATAATCAATAAGTAGAAGTCGCAATCGCTCAGCAAAAGGTTGCCGGAATTGGTAATCAGCACTAACGGTTGCTAGCGCACAGTTCAACAACAAGGTAGCAACATACGGCACCGGGGCTACCAGCCTTGCTACAAATGGCCCCATCAATAACCTTTCACTGCCTTGGATTTTATCAAGCGGCGGGAGTGTTGCTACAGCAGGCGGCATCGGAGCATGACTGCCCACAGCTCCTGAGAGCTTATCTGCTAACCAAATTACCAGCTCTTTAGCTTCATCATCACCGTCTGAAGTTGTATACACGTTTACAAAATAATTGTCTTGCCAGAAAGAAATGCTTTGATCATCTTCACTGGAAGCATCGCCATGGAGCACTCCAGACCGAGCCCCTGATCTTAAGATTGTGTACGCACCAAATGCTGCTTGCGAATCTGAAAAATGATATACACGTACTACAACCAGCCTTTGTCCTCTTTGAAAAGAGCGTGTTGCCATACCAGTAGCACGAAACTCTCGTATAACATTTAAGGTATTCCAATCAAGACGGTTATCGCGACAACTATCAGACACTCCAAACACTTCGGGAGGCAAAGCCTGCCATCCTTCACAGGAAATCATCTCCAGTACACCAAGCACAGGCCCCACATCTAGCTTACGTTGCTGCCCAGGTTCACCTGCCGGCTCTGAGACTTTCCCGTCTGAGACTGTCAATCCATACGCTGATTCAACCAACCCAACAAAGCTCAGTACCACCAAGCTAAGCACTAAAATGTGCCAATGCACAACCTGCCTTTTTTGTTGCCAGTCAACGTGTATTCCCATATTCTGCCAAGTTTAGCAAAGAACTATCCCCTTAAGACCACAATGACAAACCTAGGAATTTCTGCCGGAGGTTTTGTAGCACTGTGGCTAGCGTGCTACCGTTGACGAACAAGCAAGCTCCTCTTGGTACCAAGCTATGGTCTTCTCTAGCCCGCTATGTAAGTCAATGCACGGCATCCAGTTGAGCAGAGCTTTGGCCTTGCTAATGTCCGGCAAACGACGTTTGGGATCATCAACAGGCAGTGAGCGATAGATAATCTCACTATCTGAGCCTGTAAGTTCTTTGATAAGCCTTGCTAGTTCAGCAACTGTAAACTCTTCGGGATTGCCAATGTTCACCGGCAAATGATGTTCGACTTCCATAAGGAGTCTGATTCCTTCAATAAGATCAGATACATATTGAAAGCTGCGCGTCTGCGTGCCATCACCATATATGGTGATGGCTTTTTGGCTAAGAGCCTGAGCAATAAAATTTGACACTACCCTACCGTCGTTTATTCGCAAGCGTGGTCCATAACAGTTAAAAATCCTAACTATCCTTGTATCTAAGCCATGCTTGTGATGGTAAGCCATTGTCAGTGCCTCGGCAAAGCGCTTAGATTCATCGTAAACACCCCTTGGTCCTATGGGATTTACGTTTCCCCAGTATGTCTCGGGCTGCGGGTGCACCTGGGGGTCACCGTAAACTTCCGAAGTGCTGGCAAGTAAATACTTAGCAGACTTGGCACGAGCTACACCCAAAGTGTTGTGGGTGCCAAGAGAGTTTACCTTCATGGTTTCAATAGACAAATTAAGATAATCAATAGGACTGGCTGGGCTAGCAAAATGAATTACCCAATCAAGCTCCCCAATCATATGGATGTGATTACAAACATTATGATGAATAAATTCACACCTGGGATTTGATACAAGATGCGCAATATTTTGATAATTGCCGGTAACAAGGTTATCCATCACCGTAACATGGTGCCCTTCGGCAAGCAGCCTGTCCGTGAGGTGCGAACCAATAAATCCTGCGCCACCAGTAACAAGGATTTTCAATGCCCAATTCCTTTGTACACAAACCCTGCTGCAACCAACGTTTCAGAGCAAAGAAAGTTGCGCCCGTCTATAACAAGACACCGCTTCATTAGTCGAGCTATATCACTCCAGTTAACCCTTAAGAATTCATCCCATTCAGTGACCAACACAAGAGCATCTGCACCCCTTGCTAGATCCTCTAAGTTATGGCAGTAAACAATGTCCAGATCCGGATGCGCGCGCGCACAAATGTCTACACTGACTGGATCAAACGCCTTAACTTGTGCACCCATTTTTATTAGCTGCCGGGCTATAGCTAGACTTGGTGCATCACGCAAGTCATCTGTATTGGGCTTAAAAGACAACCCCATAAGCCCTATACAACGTCCCTTGATAATCTTTAGCTCCTCCTGGAGCTTGGCAATAGGTACAAACCTTTGCCGCTCATTTACTGAAATAGTTGATTCCAACAAATAAGTAGGACAATTGTATTCTCGTGCAACTTGTATTAAGGCCATAATGTCCTTGCCAAAACAACTCCCACCCCAACCAATAC
>JACQVM010000318.1 GCA_016209785.1 Candidatus Melainabacteria bacterium
CCGTATAATAGCCAACATCATCCTCATATTCATCAGCCCAATCGCTACCGGCAGGGGCTTGTCTAGCAATATCCACCCCAGTATGCTGCTTAATGCGATCTACGCGCTCACTTAAATCAACTATGCCAGATGGTTTGCCAAACACCTTTGCCTCAAGGCGATCAAGACGTTTGTTGACAGGCTCTCCAGCAAAGTCCTTACCAAAAACCCGTGTCTCAATTGCCGTAACTGCTGGATATTTGCTACCCTCAGGACTGACATAATCACGCCGGGGTGTACCTTGAGGAATGCTTGCGGGACTGTCTTGGCTCACAGAGTCCTTAGCAGAGCCCAGGCTAGCTTCATTTTGCTTAGCTTCCTTGCCATCTGAAATTTGGTTGCTTAGGTTAGGGACACAGGAAAGCAAATTAGAAAGTCGCTCATAGTTGGAGCCTGCTTTCACCTCACCAAAGACCATTTTCTCTAACCTTTCCAGCCTGGTGTCCATAGTGTCTTTAGGATAGTCGTGCTGAAAAAACTTCATCTCAAGTCGGGAAATGTTTGGTTCGACCGGATTAGCAGACTCTGCTGCAAAGATTGCCTGACAAAACAAAAACAAGCTAACGGCTAGAAAAATCCTCACCAATATCCTTTGCCTGGACTTAACCGGCATCATGGAATCTAGCCAACCGCTAGGCACCTTGCTTACATCAGAAAAGGGAATCAAGAAATTCATTGTCGGCGGACCTTAACCTGGCTCAGTCCAGCACCAGAGTCATCTTACCACGTTGGACTGGTCTCAAAACCCTCATTTCCACTAGGCTTCATGGCTAGCACCTAACCACTCTGGCAAGTCCTATAAGCAGCAAATCTTTGCTTTAGTAATAATTGACGAGTCAGTAAAAGCTTTGTTCCGCTATTAGCACTGACCTTGTAACATACGTGGGTGCGCCAGCATGCTCCACGGACAGCAACTACCCCAAGCAACCCCTTGCAAAGTGCATCAACTAATGAAACATCATCTAACCCTTGATGGTCACAGTCTTAAGCTCCACGAAGTAGAAGAGGTGTCCAAACAGACTCGGCAAGTAAAGCTGTCTAGCCAAGCTAACGTTGAGATAAACGCAAGCCGGAAAGTAGTCCAGAGAATCCTTGCTGCCAGGCAAGTAGTGTACGGAATTACTACAGGCTTTGGCAAATTTAAAGATACCTATATCTGCCCTGACGACAGCCGGCAGCTCCAAAGAAATCTTATTTTAAGTCATGCTGCTGGCCTGGGTCAGCCACTTAACACTCAAACAGTGCGAGCAATGATGCTGCTTAGAGCTAATGCGCTTGCCAAAGGTTTTTCTGGTGTTCGTGTTGAACTCATAGAACTTCTCCTTAATTGTCTCAATCGAGGAGTCCACCCCATTGTCCCTGAGCAAGGCTCAGTAGGTGCTAGCGGTGATTTGTGTCCGTTAGCTCATTTAGCGCTGGTCTTAATCGGCGAAGGCATGGCCGAGTTTGAAGGTCGCATCTTGCCAGGCTCTGAGGCACTTAAGTCTGCTCAACTAAATCCAATCATACTGGAAGCCAAGGAAGGATTAGCACTTACAAACGGAACTCAACTTATGGCTGCACTAGCTACCCTCCTTATATTAGAAGGCGAACGCTTATGCCGCATTGCCGACATAGTGGCAGCTATGTCTCTGGAAGCCCTCTTGGGCTCAGTAAAACCTTTCGCCGAGGACATACAGCAGGTACGTCCTCACCCTGGACAAATTGCTGCTGCTACTAATCTTAGATTGCTTACTGCCAACAGCGCCTTAGTGGCCAGCCACGCCAATTGCCCTTTAGTGCAAGACGCCTATTCTCTTCGTTGCATCCCGCAAGTTCATGGTGCTTCACGCCAGGTGTTCCGCCATGCCCGTGAAGTGTTGGAGATTGAAATTAACTCTGCCACAGACAATCCACTAATCTTTAGAGACATGGTTGTATCTGGCGGCAACTTTCACGGACAACCAGTAGCACTGGTTATGGATTATATGGCACTTGGACTGTCTGAATTAGCAAGCATCTCAGAACGCCGCACTGAGCGACTAGTAAACCCAGCATTGTCTAATGGTTTGCCACCATTTCTGACCAGCCTTGGTGGCCTAAACTCTGGCTTAATGGTCGCGCAATACACTGCAGCAGCACTGGTATCAGAAAACAAAAGCTTGGCACACCCTGCATCCGTTGATTCAATTCCTACTTCAGCCAATCAAGAAGATCATGTTTCGATGGGTCCCATCGCAGGACGTAAGGCAAGACAAATACTAACAAATGCTTATCATGTGCTGGCAATTGAACTTTTATGTGCCGCCCAGGGACTTGATTACCGCCTTGGCAAGGTTAGCACAGACACCGGATATATTTTACAGACAGCTAACGATCTTGAGGCAGGACCAGGTGTACAGGCAGCATACGAGCTGATTCGAAAGGAGATTCCCCACCTTGAGCACGATCGAGAACTCCATAAAGATATCTCTTTAGCCCACAAGTTAACAACCTCTGGAGCCTTGCTTAAGGCAGTGGAGGACTCAGTTGGGACTTTACAATAATGGTGTACAATTGCCCTACGATTTTGCTTGGTTCGGGCGATTAGCGCAGCGGTAGCGCAGCACGATCACACCGTGAAGGTCGGGGGTTCAAATCCCTCATCGCCCAAGATGCTACATTAAATTGGGTTTTTAGCAGCAACAACTCTCAAATTCTGCTGTTGCGGTCTTAAAACTACAACATTTGTTGCCTTGGTTTTAGTGTGCCGCTCTAACTCTAGAAAGCTACGCAGAACATTTGTTCGTTGGTCCATATCATTGGCAGCTAACTGCTTGAACTGAAGGCTAACCCAGTCATAAAGTTTTTGATTCATTTTTTGGCCTTTGCTTTAGCCTTTTTCTTTTGAGGCTGTCCCATATCCTCAAAAATAGACTTAAGGGTATCAATCACAAAATTGATTTGTGACTCAGTGATAATCAGTGGGGGCTCAATCCTAATTGTTCTATTGGCATTCATGGTAGCTGCAACCAATACACCGCGGTAAAAGAGCTCTTCCTGTACTGCCTCACGTACTTTCTTGGACTGAAACTCAAGACCAATAAGCAAACCACGCCCCCGTACATCAGCAATGTATTGAGGATATTGCCGTCTTAATTCTGAAAGCCGGCGCACAAAATAATTGCCCATCACCGCTGCCCTGGCCGGAAGGTGCTCCTCCATGAGCACTTCCAGGCATGCTGAAGCAGCAGTACAAGCTAGGGGGTTTCCCCCGAAAGTAGAGTTGTGAATAGTTGGGTTTGGCTCTAAGACCTTCCAAATCTTGGCTGTGGCCATAAAGCAGCCAATTGGAATCACACCACCACTTAATGCCTTAGCCAAACACAATATGTCTGGCACCACACCTTCGTGCTCACAAGCAAACATTCTCCCTGTACGTCCTAGTCCTGTTTGCACTTCATCAAGAATAAGCAGTACGCCCTTTTTCTTGGTGATGCGGCGCACCTTGCTAAGATAGCCGGGCGGCGGAACATGAATTCCACCTTCTCCTTGAATAGGCTCCAGGATAACTGCAGCAGTATCTTTGTTGATAGCTGCCTCAATGGCTTCAGCATCCCCAAAAGGTACATGCACAAAACCAGTCAAAAGTGGCTCAAACGGCTTACGGAACACCTCTCTGCCAGTAGCTGACAAGGCCCCCATGCTCACACCATGGTAAGCATTTGTTGTGGAAATAATTTGGCCTTTGCCTGTATAAAGGCGAGCTAACTTGATAGCTCCTTCAACAGCTTCTGTACCACTATTACAAAAGAATGTGTATTTAAGCTCGCCTGGTGCAATTGAAGCTAATTGACGTGCCAAATGTGCAGCCCAAGGATTCAGCAAGTCCTGACTATGTAAACACACCTGATCAAGCTGTGCCTTAACTGCAGCAATCACCTTAGGATGACGGTGCCCTACATTAAAAATGCCATAACCGCCTAGGCAGTCAAGATATCTCTTACCATGATTGTCGTATGTATAAACACCACCATCACGGAATTCAACAGCCCCCTCAGCCCCACATAGCTTTTTGCTGTATGCATGATTGAGGTGTTCAATGGAGTTCTCTAGTGCGTGAGCCGTTATTTCTTCATAATGACGCCCACGGCGTTCAACTACCGGGAATTGCTTAACTGAACCAACTTTTTTATAGACAGCCATAAAATCCTATCTCTATGCGATGAAATTTGACAAAATACTTCCTGTGGCATTTGCAAACATGCCACTGTAACTAATTTCTACGATCTACTATTTGCTGTGAATGGCAACCAAGACGCACACGTAGCCTGACATTGCCAACCTTTCAGCTTATGCTACAGAAACTTGTTGCTAATGCTAACTACGTTCATAACGTCAAAATCTACCCAAACATCCTCACCACCGTAATGCACCTGTGGCACCGCTGGCAGTGGTCAACACAATACAAAAGCAATTCATCTACTCTAAATGTACATTGCATGCGCCATTTCCAGCAATGTGCAACCTGTCCAAAAAACAAGGGTAGAAATTAGCCAACTTGTCCAAGAGTCTAGTGCCATATCTAGCACACTCTTGCCTGGAACCCTTGGCAGGGCTTACTGCTCCAGCATCCTGACAAGCCGCTTCCACCGTGCGTATTGCCCCCATGAAGTCTTGCTTATGTCTACAAGCAACACGCCCTAAATGCCTGTACTCTCAGGTACTTTTTAACCTAACGCCCATAAGGCATAATTAGACAATCTATCATCAAAGACAAGTCCAGCTTTAGCCGTAAAAGCAACCCGACGTTGGTGGATGTAAAGTGAAGCAATTACTTCTAGTTCTTGCCTTAAGTACCTTCGCAGCAACGCCTGCTGCACCAGCGGCAAGCATGCCAAAGCCACTATTGGAGCGATATTATCAAGGCGTTAGCTACTTTAAGGTTGGTGATCTTGAGAGAGCCTTGGCAATCCTAAAGACTGTTGCCATTAGCACGCCTGCCGATCCTTTAGTTCATCTGACACTGGGAGCAGCCTTTCAGCAGCATGGTGACACTGATGATGCCATAGCGGAATTTCGCAGGGCAATTGCCCTAAGACCTTACGATGCTTTTGCCCGTGAATCATTGGGACTTCTCTTACAAGGTCAAGGTCAACTTGAAGAAGCCATTCGCGAATACCAAGAAGCAGTGCGCTTAAGACCAGATACCCCACTTATGAGGCTAAACCTTGGGCTAGCTCTTCGTGCTCTGGGAGCCCGCGATGGAGCAATAGCTGAACTTAAACAGGTACTGAATGCTTATCCTGACCACCTCAAGGCTAGATCAGCTCTAGCTGCTATCTATCAGGACAAAGGTGAAAATCAGTTAGCCCGTGAAGAATACAGGCGTGTTTTAGCTGCTGATCCAAACAATTTCTCCATTGTGCTTAACTATGCAACCACCCTTTTAGCCCTAAAAGACTTCGCTGGTGCTCAAAGAGAGTTTGAGCGGGCTATTAACCTTGATCCTACAGTAGGGGAAGCACATGTCTTGCTAGCTTCTACGTTAGCTGCCCAAAGCAATTGGGCAAGTGCAAGACAGCATTTAATGAAAGCCACCTCTCTTAAACCTGAGCGTGCAGATTGGCACACACAGCTAGGAAATGTCTTGGCTAAATGTGGCGAGTACAAGACAGCAATTGAGGAATTCAGGCAAGCACAACGACTTAATCCTGCTGATATTGACACTGCCTATAGTCTCGGTTACCTGTTGCAGCAAAGTGGGGACTTCCCGGCTGCCTCTGGAGCTTACAAGCATGTTTTAGCTCTTAACCCCCAATATGCTAATGCCCATTACAACCTAGGCATTATTAAGCAAAGAGAGAAGGATTATGCAGCAGCTGAACATGAATTTCTCTTGGCTGTTGACCTCAATCCTAACGATGGGCAGGCATTCATTAATTTAGGAAGAACAAAACTTCTCCAAGGAGATTTGTTCAACTCTGTAAGCTTTTATCGACAAGGTTTAAGTCTTGAACCGTCCGACCCGGGTGCCTATGTTGAACTGGGCAAAGTTCTTCTTAACTTAAAGGACAAGGCAGGCGCACGTTCAGCTCTTGAAAGTGCCCTTGCTCTTAATCCCACTGACAAAGGGGCCAATCTAACTTTGGCTAACCTGGATGAGCAGGAAGGAAATTACAACTTAGCTGAAATGACATATCGTAAATTGCTTGAGCGTGATCCTAACGACACCAAGGTATTAGGACTCCTTGCTGATTGTTTCGAAGACCAAGGTAAAAGCGAACAAGCAATTGAGCTTTACCAGAAAATAGTCCAGAACAATCCTCGGTCCCCTGAAGCTTACAATAACCTTGGGCTCGCCTTGCAAAAACGCCAAGATTCAACTGGTGCCATGGCTCAGTTCCGCCAGGCTTTAGACATTGAGCCTAAGTTTCTCGAAGCTCACATCAATCTTGGCAACAGCTATCTAGCACAAAGGAATTTCACTGCGGCTGCCCAAGAATACACAAAGGCACTTGAAATCAGACCTGACAACGTGCTGGCACATTACAATCTTGGGCTAGCTTTTGCTGGACAAGGGGATACTGCCAATGCGCTTACGCAGTACCGCGAGACCTTAAAAGCAGATTCCAAGTATGCCAATGCCTACTATGCCTTAGGTTTGCTGTACCTTTACCAAGAAAGCTATGTTGAAGCCATCCCGGCTTTTGAAGGTTACCTTGGCTTAGCTCCAGATGGTCCTTACAGTAGAGCTGCTCAGAAGAACCTGTCAGCAATTCGGGCAGCATTGAGCCAGCCCAATGCTCCTGCCAGCACAGGGACTGCATTAACCAATTCCACTGTTACCCATTAAGCTCAGCTGGAGACCATGTAATATTGCTCTTATGAGACAGGCTTTAGGTACATCGTTGACTTACTCGCCTTCTGAACTTGCTGCCTTCCTCAAAGAGCGCTCATTGCTTAAGGTGCTTGATGAGAAAGTACTGCAGGGGATTTGTCAGTTATTTCAAGAAATCCATTGTGGTCCAGGTCATATTGTCTTTACGGAAGGTGATGAGGCTGACTCAATCTACATAATTGCAGAAGGATCCGTCGAGGTCATTCAAGGAAATTGTCCACCCAAGGTAATTGCTTATCTCACCACTGGTGATTGCTTTGGCGAAATGGCGCTCATGCATGACACAACACGCAATGCCACTATACGGGTGCCTGAAGAAGCTATTGTTCTTAAGCTTTCTCGCAGGGCCTTCAACGAGCTCAAGAGTCACTTTCCAGAACTAGCCAAGGAAGTTACCAAAATAATCAACCGACGACTATCGGGCAAACTAAGTTTTACTTCGCCTGGGCTAGCAGGAAATTTAGCCTTCTTTGACTTGCCCACAATTGTTCAAACAGTTACCGGGTCTGGGCAAATTGGTCTTATCAATCTACGTGGACATAGTGGCAAGCTTATAGCACAGTTGTATGTACGGCAGGGCAAATTGGCCCATGCAAGCTTCCTGCATTTAACCGGGGAGCACGCGCTCTATGAGCTGTTAACACGCAATGAACCAGTGGATTTTATGTTCGAGCGACAAGGTGAGCTTGATGCAGGCTTGCCGATTGATAAGTCATTAGCTCAAGCACAACCATACAAGCTCTTAATGGAAGGTGCACGTAGAGCCGACGAATTGCCAGCACTTATGGAAAAGCTTGGCTGGCCAAACACAGTCTTCCTCCCCGCAACCTCACAACCAGCCTGGTCCAATCTATCCCAAGACTTAGAGTCCATTGCCCGAAAGACCTGGTTCTTGCTAGAAGCTGGACTTACCGTACAGCAACTTTCCCACAAGCTGCCTTACGACCGCTACAGCGTGCTTTTAGCTTTAGGTGAGATGCTGACAGCCAAGTTAATCTGTCCAAAATCCGGAGCCCCTAAAACCCTTGGGGACCATGCTCGGCAGACAGTCAACACAGCAAAACTTATTAATGCCATAAACGCCATAGTTTCAAACCTAGGTCACGTCCTTGGTGCAGAAACAACACACCTACTATTAACTCAAGCACTTAAGGAGGCTACTACCAAATACTCTAATCTTGCCAGCTTGAAGATACACCCGCACACAGGTACTCTTGATCTCCGAGCTGCTAGTCCTGATGTGTCTCAATCTGAAACCAGCGCTGAAGCCTTAAGGTGCTTGACCTTAACTTTTTTGCGACTTGCTGGTCAAGACAACACTAGCTAACCAATCAAAAATGTTAGCCTGAGCTGATTAAATCAGCTCCA
>JACQVM010000319.1 GCA_016209785.1 Candidatus Melainabacteria bacterium
CAAATGGCAACACCTGTTTCCGCCAAAGGCAGTAATCCACAAGGCAAGCCTTCCGCGCTTAACCCTACAAAAGAAACAGTACAAGTATTGAAGAAACTAGGTTATTCCAAACAAGAAATTCAAGTCATGGCAAACGAAGGGGTTATTCCAGCACAAAAATGACAAGATGAGATGTCATTGACGATTGTTCGTGTCTAGAATCCAGCGTATGAGGATACAACCCCTTAAGCTAACAGCAATGATGGGGGCTCTAGAATGACAGAATTTGACGCAAAGCAAGAGGCTAGAAAGATAGAGGGCCTGGCGAAGGATGCCCTACAGGGAAACCCCGGGGACGATAAAGCAGAACGAGCGCTCGTCCAAGAGGTTCTTCAGTTGCAAAAAGATCAAGCACATTTAGCTGCAGTTAAAGACCAAGTTTCTTTGGACAGGCAGGAAAGCAAGACGCTACCAAGCATTAGCTTTGTTAGCAATGCCGACGGTACGGTGGGTGCTCTAATCATTGAGCGTGCTCCCTTCGATATAAATGGACTGGTAGGAACTACCATTGAAAAAATTGACTTAAACTCGAAAGTAGCAGTCCGATCAAAGAAAAAAGTTGTCAGTGCAGAGAGGGTGAGCGGTAGTTGTTTGCCTAAGGTTACTTTTGAGGACCAGACAATTCTTGAGGTAGAGCTGCTCAATTTGCTCGAGCCCAAGAGTAATCTGCAAAATACTCAAGCACAAAAGGTACCTGAGACACCTCAGAAGATACCAGAGCCGTCCAAGCGCTAACAGCGAGAAATGCTACTTCACCGATGCCTCGCCTAGATTCCCACAAACCTTGTTTGTTGTAGAAAATGTCCGAATAGTCCTTATAGCTGATACTTGTGGCTACAAATAAGAGCGAACGTTGCAACCAGTTCGCTGACTTCCTCATGTTCGGCGGAAAAGGCTTGATAGCGGAGAATGTGCGGGATGAGCAAGAAAGATCATAAAATACAATCATCTGGTGGCAAACCTGGTCATCTTGCACACTCTGGCAACCATGAGTGCGGCAATTCAAAGGCTGGTTCAAGATGGTCACAGCGTTGACCAGGAAGCGCTTGCCTGCCTCAGTCCTTATCAAACGGAACACATAAACCGCTTCGGAGAATATCAGATCCAAACAGATCAAATTGCAACGAGCATGGAACCAGCACTCAGCATTTGTTTTCTAAATGATGCCATGACCCCTGCAGGGCTTTGACCAGGATCCTTACCGCCTATAAAAAAACTTGGCCCCGGATAGCTTGCAAGCAGAGGCACATCCGGAGCATACAACTGTTATTCTAATCTCGATTGGCTTACAGGTCAAATTTCTTAGGCAAGTATTCATTCACGGCACAGGCAGCAGTTTGACAGGATTTCCATACACTCCAACTATTCTCAATCGGTTAGAACAGACCTTATCAGTCGAGCGCCTATCAACCTATCAGGCGCTGGCGCCCGGTAACAGTGAACTGTCCATCAAATTGTACTGTTGGAACATTGCGCTTAGCGAATCTCTCTATGGACCTGTTCAAAGCTTTGAAGTCGTCGTCAGGAATGCTTTGCACCAAAAGCTGACGGCTGCGTTTGGGCCGATCTGGTACGATGTGCCCTCCTGTGGACTTGCTGGACATCTTATTGACCGCGTTTCTGATGCGAAAGATAGCCTCACAAATCAGGGAAAGCCACATACACCGGGGCGTGTGATTGCCGAGCTTAACTTTGGATTTTGGCTGGGTATCCTCACCAAACATTACGATACCGGGCTTTGGCGACCCTACCTCTATCGTGCATTTCCTAATGCGCCCAAGCCGTTCCGCCGATGGGATGCTTACCAGGCGCTTGACCGAATACGTAGGCTCAGAAACCGGATTGCTCACCATGAGCCGATTTTGACGCGGACTCTCGATGCAGACCATGCAATGATACTTGATGTTGTTGGCTGGATTTGCGCTGGCACTGCCGACTGGATAAAGGCCCATAGCAGATTTGTGCAGATCTGGGGCAGCCGACCGACATAAGCCCAGGTTGCCGGTCTAAAAGAAACGATTATTGGGGAATGTCAGGGATCAGGCGGGGATTTGACTAGCAGACTCATGGCTCGGCCAGAGAATCACTCATTTATCCACTGTCTGTCCTTGCAAGGAGCACTCAAACCCTACACAAGGCTTACGAAGGCTTGCGTCGTGAACCTCCTCTTCAAGAATGGGCATGTTTTGAACGTATGCTGGTAGCTGACTAAGCTCAGGCCAGAACATATTGCAGTCAAAAATGGCCGAAGTCACTAAATGGCTGAGATAAGGCAAGAAAGCTTCTTTACCTTCATTCAAATTCCAAATCGTCGTACCATCAGTACAATCACCACTGCCATAGACTCTCATGGAAGAAAGTAATGTTGTTTCATCCTCCCCGCTGAGATAGCCAAAAACCAAGACTTGTCCACAGACTTGAAACTTGGGGTGGACAAGATGCGAGTCGTGACCAGTACCATGTGCTGCAGCCAACATCATGTTGCGGTTGCCACCTCTTATGTGCACACTGCTATCAGAAATGCTAGCGGTAAGAACTGGCCCCTCCCCGGGGTCAGCTTCTCTGGCTAAGGCAACCAAATCCACAGCAGCATCGCCTAGTAACGACATGGCTTTGCTAACATGTTCGGACACGACGGCCTCCTCAGCAAGACGAGCCTTAAATGCTCCTGACGCTTTAACAAAAGTATTGCTGTCAAATGTAATACGTGGCATTGTTCTTTCCTAGAGTATTCACAATATGCTAGTTACAATGAGCCTGGTGTAACCATTTGCCATTCCAGTGTCCAACACTATTATAAGATCATCGCTCTGGAGGAACCTTGGACACAAGAGTGTGCCTAAGTCCCGGAAGCACCGCTGCCAGCCGCTCAACAATTATCCCTGGTCCAGTTAGCACAATCTCCTGAGCACCACCTTTTTGACAAGCCTTAAGTATCTCCCTGGCACACTCATTAGAGCTAATGC
>JACQVM010000322.1 GCA_016209785.1 Candidatus Melainabacteria bacterium
CACTTACCTAATTCTGAACTCAAACCCGAGGACGTAAAAAAGCTCTATGGAACTGCTTCACAACACTTTTACGACTACGGCAGCCGTGCTGCTCAACTGTACTCATTTCATCCAAACACCTATCTTTCCTTTACAACCCCACCAAACTCGTTGCGTGTTCAAGAGATAAAAGTAAGTTATCGTGGACCGGCATTAGCTGCTCCATCAAATCAAGATCTGGAGCAAGCTCAAAGTTACCTTATGAACAAAGCAGGACACCTTGCTTCAACCAGTAATTGGAATGCAGCTATTCAACTATTAGTAATGAGATTGAAAGAACATCCTGACGATGGAGAGGCACATTATCAATTGGCACAAGCCTATGCCAAGCAAGGACAAATTGACGAGGCAATCTTAGAATACAAAGCTTGTCTAGCTACAATTACCTCACCAACAGCTCGAAGCTCGAGCAAATCCGCATATCTTATGCAGTTGTGTGTTGAAGGACTCCAGAGGCTCTCTGTACTTCCCAAACCACAAGATCCACACACCAAAGATTCTGCCAGCCAAATAAATGTCCGCACCCAGAGGTAAATCCAGTGTCTTCTAGCCAACAACTGACAAACAAAGAGCTCATTGAGCTAGCCAGAAGTGCCTCTGATAAAACATACTCCCCTTATTCTCATTTTCCAGTAGGCTCTGCTGTGCTGACCGTCGAAGGGCGTGTGTTTACAGGTTGTAATATTGAAAACGCCTCTTACGGTGGCACTATATGTGCTGAGAGAACTGCTTTTGTAAAAGCTGTCTCTGAAGGTTATCGAAAGTTTCAAACTGTGGCTGTGGTTGCAGCTAAGGCTTACGAGTGCTGGCCATGCGGACTATGTCGGCAGTTTATGTCTGAGTTTGGGGTAGAACTAGATGTTGTCGTAGAACAAAGTGGTGGATCGTTGCAGTCCATGAAACTTAAGGAGTTACTGCCTTGCCGCTTTGGACCAGACCATCTTGCCAAATAAAATGTGCTTGACAAGGCCTAATTTTGTGGTCTAATAATGTCATCTAGCTTGGATGGATAGTTATAACCTTACTAAATGGCAGGCATGTAAATGGCAAGTTTCGAACAAAGAATCCAGGAACAAAACAGAGCCACTGATGGTGGCGGATTAGGTTTTCTAGAAGCTTTAGATCAATGTTCAGAAGCTTTCAGAGAACAGTACAAGGTAGCCATTACAGGAATGCTTGGTGCTAAACCAGCCGAGGAGCACCTGTCCAAGTGTGAGCATCGTAAAGACGATAGCGGTGAGTACTTGATGTTCAACCCTGCTCCTGGCAAGCAAGAATTTGTCAGCGGCGTAGACAATTTTGACCAATGGCTAGATGGCAAAACAGCACTTAAGAAGGCCGGCGTGGCTTAGAGCATTAGCAGGGTGAGGCTATCGCCTCGTCCTGTCTTATTCCTGCCCTTGTCGATGTCTAAGACAGCGTACCGCGTCTTATGACTCCAGTAGCAGCCACGGAAAAGGCCGCGGCCTTCATCAGAGATAGGAGCGCTTGAGCAAACTATTGATTTATTTGTATATTTCTGATATATACAATATTTGTGAGCAGGTTAAATGAAGTAGTTGGCTTCGATTGGGATGAAGGCAATCGCCGGAAGAACCTAGATGAGCATGGTGTCAGTCAGCAAGAAGCCGAACAGGTGTTTTTCAACGAACCGTTGTTAGTGCTTGAAGATGAAAGACATAGCCGGCAAGAGCCTCGCTTTCACGCATTAGGTAATACGGACATAGGACGGCTTTTACATATAACTTTTACCTTAAGGCAGAACTGGACGCTCATTCGTATTATTTCGGCACGTGATATGCACAAAACAGAGAAAGAAATCTATGGTAAAGAAAGCTAAAAATATTCCACGTTTTTCTTCTGAAGCAGCAGAGAGAAAATTTTGGGAAAAGCACGATTCGACTCCTTTTGTAGACTGGAAGCAGGCAGAACGAGTACGCTTCACTAAGCTGAAGCCGTCGACAACAGCTATTTCCATTCGCCTACCCACCGATTTGTTGGAGCAGATCAAAACCTCGGCCAATCGCAAAGATGTCCCTTATCAGTCGCTCATCAAATTATGGCTTGCAGAAAAAATGGCGAGCCAAGCTCGGTAACGAACTGCCACGAGTCCGCAATCTGAAAAAGATGCGTTTTAGCCGAGCTCCGCTGTGGGCTTGTGCTTGTGGCTAGTTTATTAGCCGTACAAGATTATGAGTGCTGAGATACTCGGCAAGGTGCTCAGCGACTATCTTGTGCCCGGCTGCTGAGAAATGGTACTTAAGAAACAGTGAGTTTGGGTCTGGGTTTGCTGTAAACATAGGTGTCAAGTCAATGTATTCAAAACCAGTTGATTGGCTTACTTTAGCTAAATCTACCAATTGTTGGGCAAATTCAGGATCTCCCAGGGTATTAGGAAAGGCCATTAGCACAAAGGAGCTACCGTGCTCCTTGCAGTCACCGCGTAGAGCTTGAATTAGCTTTTTGGTAACTTGCCAGCCATCGGGCTTTGGATATCCAACCGCTGCATATTGCCTGTTGTTGTCTGCCACACACAAGGACAAAAGCCTCATGCCCCATGAACGCAGCTTGCGATAAAAACGCTCATTTATGCTTAACGCCAAATCAGTCTGGCTGAACACACCATAAATGCAACTGTTCCTTCTAAGAAAGCCCAAGAGTAGGTTTGGTTGGAACATGGACTTATTAGCTGTAAGCACAGCATTGTCTTGCTGCAGTTGCCCACGAGCATCCAAGTAAAAGTATGGTCTAGGCTCAACATGCTTGTTCATTGGATCACGCACATTCTCTAATGAATCACCACGGTTGTATAGCAAGACAGTAATGTCAGGTCGGTAGGGCAGCACTTCCTTTTGAAACTGCAAAAGCTGCTGTCCAGTAGAATAACTTGAGCAGCCAAAGTTGATTACTTCAAACTTTGCTTCTGCACCACCGTTTAACATCCGCTCTAACACTCGTGCATAAGTGTCGTTAAGTCCAACCTGAAGACCTTCTGTTGACGAATCCCCCAAGAGTGCAATCCGGGTCACACCAGGTGGCTTAGTGATGCTGTGCTCAACATCCCGCAATCCTGCAGAGCTTATATGATCACTGGAAAATCCCTCCAGGCGCCACGTCACAAGCTTTCCTGGTATATGGCGGCAGCCAAGCACAGCATCAGGCTCTAAAAACTCTTGTTGCCCAACCCCACAC
>JACQVM010000327.1 GCA_016209785.1 Candidatus Melainabacteria bacterium
GGTAGGCGCTCTATACAGAAGCACGAGGACTTTGTCGAGACCCTTAATCGCTTGGTAAAGACTGCTTTCGAGCAGTTGCGAGCGTCCAACTTACGTCCTTCTATTTTGACGCGCAAGGAAGTACGCAATCTTATTTATTCAAGCCTTAATCCAACACTTTATCATCAAGATGGTGATGCGCCACCATCTAAGCCGGATGTTGCTGAAGCATCATGCCTTGCTCGTTCGGCGCTTAAGGTAACAGAAGAACATCTGTGGCTTGATGGTAAGTTTGTTGCTACGCAATATATGGCTGAGCTACCACATGAAACATGGATGGGTTGGCTGGTTGATCTTCTGACACTGTCTGTAGAATACACAGTGTCTATTTTCGTTCACGTGTGTGACCAGGATAGGGTGCGAAAAAAGCTACAGAGCGACTATCGGTTTGGTGTGGTCACAAGTACACAGTTGGCTACGCCAGATTTGGAAGGACTTGAGTCGACTCGTGGTGCAGCAGCAGCCATTCAGGAGTTTCTCCGCAGTTCCAACAAGGCCTTTGACATTAGTATGTACATTTCAACACATGCTGAATCTCCAGAGAGATTGGCCCAATACACTGATGAAATCAGGCGTGTGTTTAAGAATCGTGGAGCAATAGTTGATCGTGGTCAAATGCTTCAGCTTGATGCCTGGCAATCATCGCTGCCTGTAGGGGTTGATAAGCTGGCAATTGTTCATCAGGTTATGTCACCAGTGGTGGGCACCTTCTGGCCTTTCTTTACCGCTGGATGCGGTACGCCTGATGGGGTGCCTTTTGGCTTTGCCATTGCCTCTCGTGAGCCGGTTCTCTTAAATCCATTTTTCCGTGGTGCAGGTAAGGACGCTAACAACATGTTTGTGGTAGGCACCACAGGTGCTGGCAAATCATTTGCTGTGTCCATGCTTATATTACGCTTGTTGCCTTTGGGTGTAAGGTTTGTGCTCATTGACAAAACAGTAGACAAGTTTGGTGCATACCGCTTTATTACAGAGCTTCTTGGTCCTGAGCTTTGTGCATATGTAGACTTGGGACCCAACTCTGGTTATATATTGAACCCGTTTGATTTAGGCCCAGAAGACAAGCCTGGCGAGCCATCTGCTGATAAGATTAGCACCTTGCTTTCTTTGATTGACATTATGTTAGCTCCAGAAGGGCGCGATGAGCTCAATGTGGAAGAAAAGTCTTTGCTTGATGGCTTAATACGGGTTGCTTATATGGATTGTGCTTTCCGCAATGCGGTGCCAACCATGTCTGATCTAGCTAGAGTGACTGCCCAAGCTGCAGCCGATGAGGTCGATCCTTTGCAAAGAGATCGATTGCAGCAGTTTGCCCGGGGACTGTCCTTGTTTACACGTGCCGGGGCTTTCGGTGGGCTTGTTGATGGTTACACCAACATCGATGCTGAGAAGCTGTTTATTGTGTTTGATACCAGAGAAGTGAATGACCCTCGTCTGGAGCGGTTAGCAGTGTTCATGTTGGCTGAATTTATTAGACGTAAGGCTGCAGAATACAAAGCACGGGGTATTAGATTTGCTGCAATTATTGACGAGGCTGCCACTCTCATGCGGTTTAAGGCAGGTGCAAGGCTGCTGGATGATTTATCAAGACGTGCACGTCACTATGGGATGATGCTGGTTTCAATTACCCAGCAACTGAAAGATTTCTTCCGCATGGCAGAGCAGGCTGATTCAGTGGTGAAGAACTCGCATATGAAGATATTGTTGCGTCAAGATCCTAGCGACTTAAAGCTGCTCAAAGAAACATTGCGACTGACAGATGCTGAGGTGGTGGCAATCGAAAACTTTTCCAAGGACGAGGAAAAGAGGAAGGACAGTCAGCTTTTACTAGTTGTCGGTGCTGTACATGGCACCATCCGTCTCGTACCAAGCCCAATGGATTACTGGATTTGTACGTCTGAGCCAATCCGTGATATTCCCAAACGGGCTGCCATGATTCAAGAAGTTAAGGCGAAGAATCCTAGTTTAAATCACACTGATGCGTGCAGGCAGGCAGTCTATTATTTGGGACTCCAACAGGAAGGATGATTAGTGGAGAACATCTTTCGCCCAAGCAAATGGTTTGTTGTCTTTTGTGGTGCATTGGTTGTGGTGTGGGCAGTTTTGCAACTGGTCTCAAATCTGCGTGTTGCAGATGAGGCAAAGAGGCAGGCGCGAGAGATTTTTGCGTGGCAATGGCCAGGTAAGAACCTTGTGTCAAGTGCGGAAATTACTGAGGCGACAGTGGTGCGCAGGACAGATACTGACGCTATAGTAAGGGTTAAGGGGCGGCAAACCATTAAAACAATTAACGCAGGAACTACAGAAGGCGTGAATAAGGAATCAACGGAGGCTGTGGATTGTGGTGCTATCTTGACCTTTTACCGCTCAAGCAACCACTGGGTTCTTGGAAAGGCAGAATTATTGAAATGACCGACGGGGGGCTTTGATTTAACCGAAGCGCTACTGCGTCCTTAGCTCGCCCAATAGATCTGGATGACGGTCAAGTACGATCAGCAGTTTCACCAGCGAAAGGGGTGGCTTGGTTTTACCGTTTTCATATCTGGAGAATGCGTTGATGCCGCCCCCGAAAATCTCAGCAGCTTCACGCTGATCTAGCTTGAGCTTCTTTCGAACTCTTGTGATAAATGCTGGATCAACAATCGACGCATTGACTTGTTTGTTGAACTCTAGCATGAGTGCACCGGTGCGTACGGATTCATTTTTGTCGAGTACTATTTCGCCACAAGCTGGGCAAAAATCACCTGTGACCGCAGGAAGATTAGTCGACTCACCCTTGTAAGTATAGGGCACGTCGCGCGTGTCATGCACCAGTTCAGCTTCTGCACAAATTGGACACTTCATCTTCACAGCTCCTTGAAGGATACGATGAGCACATCGTCGACAACCATCAGTTTTAAGTAAATTTCTCCAACTTTTGTCATTGGGCGGTACACATCCTGCCAAATTTTGTGATCGGCATGTGTTGTCATGCTCTTGTGGAAATCTTTCGATGTAAGGCTCATCACTACGCTGACCATTTCATCGAAGTCAAAACCCAGGGCGTAGGCGCTCGCGACAGCCGACATAGTTGCACGCAGGTTGCCCTTTATAGCCATGTCCTGTAGGACAGGTAGGGGACAGTGGGGCTTGCGTTTTTCCATGGCTATAGTTTAACCTATTAGGTTAAATTTTGGCAAGTAGGTTATCTTGGGTGACAATGACAATCATAGATTTGAACACCTTGCTTGAAATGGCAGGCACTAATGGCGATTTTTGTGCTGATTGAAGTACAGCTTGATTGGTAGAATAGCTCAGCCTCGATCTGCTGAAAGCCTTGGCTCAAACCAAAAAAGAGTGAACCATTGTTGGCAGTTCAGTCAGTGTTAAAGAAACGGTAAAAAATGTACTGGCGTGTTAAAAATTTAGGGCCTGAACACCTGATACGCATGTACGGCGTTCATGTAGCACTAGCTTTAAGTTTGATTGTCAATGTTTTTCTTGTTGTTACACGTCCTAATTTATCAAAGATGGTCACCAAGGAGCAAAAGGCTAACTTTGATCAGTTTGTGCGGACTGTTACCAATCAAATTCTGGA
>JACQVM010000324.1 GCA_016209785.1 Candidatus Melainabacteria bacterium
ATCCCTATAGTGACCTTTGTGGATGTGCCTGGCTATCTGCCAGGGAGGACTCTAGAGCATAACGGCATCATTCGCCATGGAGCTAAGCTTCTTTATGCCTACTGTGAGGCAACCGTGCCTAAACTTACTGTCATTACACGCAAGGCCTATGGGGGGGCGTTTGACGTAATGGGATCAAAAAACGTGGGTGGTGACATAAACCTGGCATGGCCAACAGCAGAGATTGCAGTTATGGGTGCAGAAGGAGCAGTAAATCTACTTTATAGAAAAGAATTGGCAAAGGAGGGAGTTGAGGACAAGCTAAAGACTTTAGTGGCTGAGTATCGTGCCAGGTTTGCAAATCCATATATTGCCGCTGAGCGTGGTTATATTGATGATGTAATTTTGCCCTCTGAAACCAGAAAGGTACTTCTGGCAGCGCTTGAGGTTCAACAAAATAAGAGGGTGGAAAGGCCGGCCAGAAAGCATGGGAATGTTCCTCTATAAGCCCTCCCTCGCCTTCGTTCCTCGACTCGTCCGGGCGTTTACACGCTCGGCGGCCGACGGCTCAACGCAGTCGTTGCCTCGCTATTTTGTCCAGTCACGCTTGGCAGTGGTAAGGTCTGGGTGGACCAAACGTACGTCGCAAGAGTTGTCCGTCAGTCTCGTAGTTGACGGATCAGGAGAGTTTATCTCTAAGAGATTAATTGGGATAGACAGCGGGTCCGGAAGTAGCGAATCATATCTGCCAATTGGATCGCATGCATTGGTTAGCTTGGCAATCTTTTGGATTACAGTTTCTGGGAAGGGTTGTGGTCGACAAAGAAACAGCCCAGACAAACCAGACATCTTTCCTGCCTTTCGGCACAACTGAGTCAATAACTTGCTAAAGTGCCTTTCGTTTGTTGCCTGAATAGGGAAGTCATCAAGGCAAGCTAACACCATAGGTTTACCTCGCCAATCCAGCAAAACAAGATAGAAAATTGGCAACAAACTTTTGTGAATTAGTCCATGACTTGCTTGATGTACCTCAACTGTTGTTACTTTTGCTAAAGATTCCCAGAGAGCTCGTTGGCGGTTGTATAGTCCTGTACGATGAGCCAGCACAAAAAAATTACTGGTAAGAAACTTCGCTAGCACTGTTACTGATACAAGTGGTTGGGTACCGAGCGTGGAGATTTTAAGGTTTTGACTAGCAGCAAGCAGGTCTTGAGGCCTATAAATGCGTGGATTTTGGGCAACTGCAGAAAACGTTATAGTCTCTGGGTTAACGATTTCAATCTGGACCTTATAAGTAGGCTTTTCGAACATATGATTAGGCAATTACCATTTAGCTTTTGGATAACGTGGTACATCTATGTTAAGGGCAGTCATAGTTTCTGCCTAGAAAGGGGGGTAAACTGGAAAGTACGAGTAGGGTTGTAAACAGACAACAAAAGAATTCTCCTAGAATAAGCTTCTCTTGATCATTGAGCTTTTTAGCGTGGTAAAGACTAAATTGCCAAGAGAATGAGGGACGCCAGAAAGTAAAGGTTATTTTAATGGCACTTCTTCCATCAAAAGACTATTCGCAGCACGCTGCAGCTAGCGTGTTGATTGAGGTACGCAAAGGTAACAAGCAAGCGCTAGGAGATTTCATTTGGCAAAATCAAGAACGCATTTACGCTATTGCTTACCTGGCTACAAATGATGTGGACATGTCTACCCAACTTACAATGATGGCCTTTAAGAATGCTTTTGTTGCTCTTAAGCAGCTGAATCCAAAACAGTTGGGTGATTCAGCTTGGGATTGGCTGGCACAGTTTATAGTGGATGCTTGTGCTGAATACCATATGGAGTATTCTGGACCCGTTCCGGCAAACGCACAGGCTGATCCTAGTGTTGATGGATCTGCACAGATGGACTGGGAGTCCACTATCATTTTAGGACTGCAGCGAATGAAGAGGTGCTTAGGAACCTTGCCAGATGAACAGAAAAATGTTTTTCTTTTGCGGCACCAGTTAGGTCTTAACTATGAGCAGGTGGCTCAGGTGCTAAATAAGAATGTAGACGATGTGTTAGCCTGGCTTTTCCGTAGTCGAGTTCAGGTTATCAAATGTTTGGGCAGAGGATAGTAGGCAGCCAAGAGCTGAAAAGAGAATGAACTGCAACACATTTAGATTTTTGATTCAACAAAGTTGTGACATGGAGTTACCTGTCGAGGATGAGGAGCTGCTCTTAGCCCACCTTGAATCGTGTGAATCCTGCACACGCTTTCAGCATCAGCTTGGGCAAGTGGTAGAAGCTGCCGAAGAATTATCTTTGCCGGAAGAGGTATTGCCTAGCAACTTGGAGTCGTTGGCGCGTACAATCATGCAACAGCTCCCGGCACCTAAACAATCTATTTTCGCCACGATTGGAGCCTTTTTGAGCTCCAAAAAAGCCAAGCAACCCAAGGAACCTAAAGAGTCCAAGAAGGTTCTTGCTGAGCAGGCTAGCAAGTTTCCGCACATTGCACGTAAGTCCCCTGAGAGCCAATCGTTACGCAAGGGACAAAAACCAGCCGGTGCTGTTGAAATGGACGAAAGGCAGGCTCAATCAGTACGATTAAAGGGCATGTCTCGTTCCGGACAAGTTCCCAGTGATTTGACCCAGTCTGGCACTCGCTCGCTGGGGGAGAAATTTGGGCTTGTGGCCTCTCAGCAGGATGCAGCACCAGATGAGGTTCCGTTGACTCTAGCGGAGTCCATCCGGCGCAAGGTGACTGAAGAGCTTCAGGTAAAAAATATTGACCTTGCTCAAGTCGAGGCCGCATCATCAGGCACCACAGGTGGTGAAGAATGGTCTGGGACGAGTTCTGTAGTGACACCAACTCCACAGAGTGAGCCTGTTGGGCAGCAATACGGCAACCAAGGGCTGGGTGGATTTCCGAGTGACTCCACCGGCAGTGCCTGGACTTCAACTAGCCCACAGCAGTCACCGGACATGACTTATCAAGCGGATGAGTGGGGAGGACAGTCCCAGTACCCAGCAGGTGGAGCCTGGGAGGAACCTCAATCTAACGCTCCTACTGGAGTGGAATGGGGTGTGCCTCCACAGCCTGGGAATTGGGCGCAACCAGACTCTGCTTGGGGGCAGGCAACCAGTGATTCTGACAGTCAAACAAATTGGGGTAAACCACAGGAGCCAGCCGGTCAGGACGCACATGGTGCCGGTTGGGGAGACACTGGAAGCACACCTCAAGGCGGTGCCTGGGAAGGCCCAACAGTTACGCCAACTCCTGCGAGCTGGTCAGAGGAGGCGGAGCAAATTCAGACTGGCATGTGGCAGGCATTTAGTCCAGAAGGTGCCCTTGGGGCGACATCTAAGCCAGTTGTGCCAAGCTCGCCAGTGCAGCCAGCACCGCAAGCTTCCAATGTGCAGGACTCTCAGCGGTGGGATGTGCCGATTCAAGAGCGAACACAACAGTCCGGTCGTCCAGCACCTTGCGAGGCAGATCGTTGGGATGTGCCAATCCAAGAGAGATTGAAAATGCAGGCTGGCCAAGCAGGACAAACAAAGGATGTAGTTGAGAGTTCCAGTTCTCAAGGCGTACCTGCTGAGTCCATCATGAATCGTCTAAGTAATATTCTTGGAGAGGAGACTAAATCAACTCATTCACCACCGCAGGAAAGTCAAGCCCCTCCTGACCGCTGGGATGTACCTATTCAAGAAAGAATGCCCGACAGGCAGCCAGTTGTGCCAGCCAGTCCAGTGCCGGCTGACCGCTGGGATATACCAATACAAGAGCGAAAACAGCTCATGCCTCCGGTAGCTCCTGCTAGCCAAGCTGTTCCAGCGGCGGGTGGACTGTTCAAGAACCTTGATGATGGAGCTATGGACCGCCTTTTTAGTGATAATTTAGGAGTTGTTGATTCAACACGCTCAGTCTCGGCCAGTCAGCCGCTGGGGCAACCTCCTCCACAGGTGCAGTCTGCTTCTCAGTCCATTGAGCCGGTTGGATCTAGCGCAGTTGCACCCCAAACGTCAGATTTTTCTGTTGCGCCGCCAACGGTGCCGACTGTCCCTGGTGCCCCAACTATAAGCCCTGTGACACCTAAAATTCAGGTGCCTCAGTCTGCTACGACATCACCACCGGTGATACCTGCACCTAAGCAAAGTCCTGATGTGCAGGAGTTAAACAAGGGACTTTTGCAAAACTTGGATGATAGCGCCATTGACAAATTGTTTAGTGAGAATCTAGGCGTGACCGAGTCTGTCCAACCTGTGGCTTCTGCCCAGGTACCCCAACCAGCGCAATCAGCACCACCATCTGCACCAATAACCGTACCATCGCCACTCCCTGCACCATTTCAGCCACAACAAGGTGGGTGGAGTGAAACGCCAGCCCCGGTGTCGCCTGCTCCTAGCCAGCAGCCTCCTGCCCCGCCACAGCCAGCCGGCGGGCTGTTCTCGGTAGATGATGACATGATGGACAAGCTCTTTGCGGACAACCTTGGTGTTGCAGAAAAAACAACACCGCCAGCTCCTAAAGTAAATGTAAGCGAAGCTGTGCAGTCTATTAAAAGCACAGCCGGAGCCCCTTGCCCGCCGCCGCCCAAGGTAGAGGGGCTAGGGAGACTTGCGCAGGCTGAGAAGGGTCCTGAAGCTGGGTCAGGTAAGATTGCTTCAATTGGTAAGTTCCTGTTAGATCAGCAAGACCTATCTAAGCTTGGCAAGCTAGCTGCGTCAGATCTTTCTGACACCAAGATGCGCATTCTTACTATGGAGGCCTCACAACAACTGCAGGGCTTGCTCCAGACGATAGGGGCACAGCAAGGAGTAGTTGGGTCAGTTATTGTGGGTCATGATGGCATTCTTATTGCCAACAGTATGCCTGCCGACCTTGATGGGGAGAACATTGGTATATGGGCGCTTGGGATGTACCTCAATACAGACAATGTGCTGAAGAAGATGGGGCATAATCACATACATCAGGTGGTGGCACGGACAGTTCGAGGTTATCTCATCATTGCTGACTTTGGAGGCGGCATTCTTGTTACGCTGACCGATGGTGCAGAAACGGATAAGCTCATACCACTGATGCGTAGCATCACTCAACTGGTAGCTCAATGAGGAATATCGGCCTGGGCATTTGCTCGATCTTTTGCGGCTCGTAGATACAAGCACAGACTCTTTCTGGCTCCATGCTTGTCCTACTTTTCACTAGTCAAACGATTTGTCGGCGGTGGGGCAATTGTTCCTTCAGGGCAAGTTGCTGATTTCTTTTCTTGTTGAGTTATTGGAGGATTGGTCATACTGACTTCATAACAAGGCAAGTTTTTTGCCAATTTTTGTAAGAGCGGATCAGCAGGTGCAATAAAAATGCCTTTTATTGCCCACCAGCTCTTGCTTTTTGTTACATCAAAAATCAAATCGTTTCTTTGGTAAGTAATGAGACGATAACGGTAAATGGTTGGAGTTGTGCAAGACATGCCTAGGATACGCAAGGAAGAAGTCTCCTTGCCGGCTGTCAGACCAATGTACTTGGCAATGCTAACCAGCCTCGGGTCCACGAGCCAACCCTTAGCTATGTCCAGGCGTTTTTGCAAAACTGCTGCGACAAACTCACGTACTGCATTTACCGGCGAATCCTCGATGTCCTTGCCATCGAGGGTATATCTGCCATTAATCAGGCGCAACACAAGTTGATATGCTGATAGCCCTGTTGATGGTTCAGCGTGAGCGCTGGTGTCAAATGCCTGTGGTGTCTTGTTTCCATTTTGATTAATGGTAAGCACAAGATCTGAGCCAGTCAGCGAAATTTGTCCTGATAAGTTGGTCAGAAGAAAAGGTGGTATGCCAGAGACGGGATAAGGGTCTTCTTTCCATCCGTCAAACCCTAACCTGTATGACTTAAGCCAGATAGTGCCTGATTGGTCCGAGCCTGTAACAATGAGAAAACGTTGGCTAGTAATGTTGCTTGTCTTGCTTTGACTTTTGCCGACACGTCGACCGGCTGGTAATTTGAGCTGAGAGGGATCTAGGTGGTGGTTGCTTGAACTACTGGAGATTACTCGTGCTCCAGTTATGGATACAGACGGTGCAATTGTTATCACTTGGACACGTGGTGTGGTTATGGTATGGGTTGTCCGCCGGCGACCTTTAGAAGGGTCAATTTTTGTCTCCACACAATGGATATAAAGTTCATGAGACTGGCTAATCCGGGGGAAAAGCCACACTTTGGCGGCTCCAGCATTGATTATCTTTACACCAAGATCCACTAAAGATGGGTTGGCCTTTACTAGAGTGTCTGTGTCATTCCAAGCAGATGGGGTGCTTATTAACCAAGACTTAAAAGCCTGTGACACAGAAGACCAGGTCACATCATTTGGATTAAGCTTAAAGTTCGTGATTGTGCTGGCTAGCGCACTTGAAGTTGCTGGAGAATCACCTGGCTTTTTACTTTGGGTGCTGAGTTTATCCGGTGGTTTTTCATCTGCTTTGCTGGGGTTTGTTTGTCCTGGCAAAGCAGTCATCAAGGAAAGCACGAGTGCTAAGCAGGGGGAGAAGATGTTTGGGGATAATTGCATTAGCTTAGTAGTTTCACGATAAGAAAGGCGATACTGGTGGGAATTTTCCCATGAACGTGTTTGACTTGCCTTAATCACTTAAGTAGAGTAACCATAGCTTCTCAAGCGGAACCTAATGCGTTAATGCCCATTTCTTACCGGCCTCAAAACTTTGCACCAACCTCCTCCGGGGATGTCTCTGGTGGTGGTAGTGGTACAACAGAGCTGTCACATGCAGGGCTTAGCGCAGGTCTAGAATCTCAGCTAGCTTCTCCTAGTGAAGTTAGCAAGGCTCATCAGTTTTTCCAACCTAATTTAGATGTAGGATTTACAACCTCTGGGCTGGCCGGACATGAGGTGTCTACACTCCCACTGGCAAGCGGGATTGACTCTCATGCACTGGCGGCAATCCCGGCAGCCGGCGAGCCGATTTCCCCCTTAATCCAGCTCATCATGAAGCTGCCAGGCATGGGTGCAATCAACTCCTTGCTAGATGCACTAGCAGCATTTTTTATGCCAGGCACACACCTTATGACGTCGCTTGATCTGTCTACATTGGCACAGCAGGCTCAAAGTGCTGTTACGTCTTTGAGCCTAGGGGCTAGCGAACATTTGCCCATTAGCCTTTCGCTGCTTCCCTCTCATGCTCCTATCTTTCAAAGCCTGGGAATTGGTACCCCTGGATTTAACTATCTTTCAGGGAAACTTGCTGCTGGCGGTTTTGAGCAGCCTTTAGGAGCACTATCAAGAAATCCTTTGAATGTATCGGGCCAATTAAATCTGCAGAAGCCTCAGTTTGAACCATCTTTTAATGAAACCAGCAGTCTAGTGCCACGTGGTCTTTCTGGGGAGACTAGTCAGCTTACCTCAGGGGCGGCTCTTTCCAATCAGTCTGTAGGCGAGCACTTAGCTGGCAACCATAGACTTTTTACAGATCGCATAGATGCAACTTCACCAGGCACGTCGCAGTCTAGCTCAATGCCAACAGGCTCACAAACTACGGTTGGCTTGTCACATACTGTACCCTTGTCCAATTGGCCAGGCTCGATGCATGCAGGAGCGTCCATTCATGGACACCATGCAGAAGCCCTGTTGCCAGTGGCACAAATTAAAGATGGTGTCCTAAGTGGGCCAGCCCTTTCGCAGACAGTGGCAGCACACCTGGGAGCACCCTCCCACCCTGCACTTGATGGCAACACTACATTAGGACCATCTGGAGCTGTTGGACTAGAGTCCAAGCAACTACTGGTGTCCGATTCGCTACCTGCTTATCGCCCTGTCGTTGGAGGCTCTCAGGCGCTTCCAGCTAAAGATATTACCTATGCTAAGCCAGACAGCTCTCTATCTTTTTCGGCACAGTCAGGGACCGGCTCCAGCAAGCTGCCTGTTGTGCAGGCTAGCTCTGCCGAGTCACCGACAACCATTGCCGGGCTGAAGGCTAAGCAGCTTACGCTTCCTGGTGTAAAGGCTGCTGGTACGGCATCCCCGCATGCTAAGCCAGTTGTCGATCATATTGCCCACCAGAGCCGAGGTAATCAGGAAATGCTTTCAGCTCGTGGCGGAAAGGCAGTTGATCAAATTGCACATCAGTCACCTCACAAACCAAGTGAGCAACCACTCAGCCTTGCCACGCGCCAAACAAGAGTACCCAGTACATCTTCTTCTGAGCTTGCCGTAAAGAATGCTCAAGGTATTAAGCAGAACTTAGTGCCTGCTTCCAAACACAATGAGATTGCCCAAAGTCAACCAGTCAGTACACCAGAAGGAGCTCTAAAGACAACCTCAGAATCTTCAGGTACTTCGTACACTGTAAGAGCTGGTGATTGTCTTTGGAACATTGCACGCAACCATCTAGGCTCCGCTGTCCGGTGGCAAGAAATTTACAAACTTAACTCTGACTTGCTAGGGTCCAATCCGCACCTAATCCAACCAGGTACAACCATTAAAATGCCTGGAGTTGATAGTCAGCTTCTGATGCCGGGAGACAACGTAAGTAAATATGTGGTTCAACCTGGGGATAATCTTTGGGAGATTGCTCAGAGTCAACTGGGAGACAGCAAGCGTTGGGGAGAATTGTATCGCTTAAATGCTAGCACTGTTGGCCCCAATCCTAAACTAATTTTGCCAGCCCAAGAGCTCACGCTACCTAATCAACCGCAGCTTGCCGGAGCTGTTGGTCCAACTACCCAGCAAACGCTGTTGCAGCCAGTGTCTGCATCTCAAGTACCCAGTGCTAGTTTACCTCCTGCAACACAAGCTGGTGCAATGGACAGTACCATGTCAGCTCCATCTCAATTTAATGGACACCCTGTTGTGTCACCTACTGCTTTTAATCAAGGTATGCCAGGTGGTGGTGCAGGTGCTGCTCAAGCTGCAATATTGCCCGCAGGCAAGGCATCACCAGCGGCTGCTAGTTCGCTAGTCTCATCGTCGCTCCGCCCAGATCTGTCCTTCTTAACACGCAAGCGCTGAAAAACCCCGGCGTTAATACCGGAGTCTTCTCGCATCCATCTCTCTAAAGAGATCTCGGACTGTGTTGGTTAAATCGGCGGCGGTGGCAATTTGGCCCTGACGGGCAACAGGTAGTATTTTGTTTAGCTCTGCCAACTTTTCTTGAATGCCTGGTTCAACGACTGCTGCCAGCACCCAGAGGCGACGCCCAAGGCGTGCACACCGTACTGCTAATTCGCCTACCACCTTGCCAAATGCCGATTGTTTGTCGAGCTTGCCTTCGGCAGAAATCACCAAGTCACATTCCTTAAGCTTCTCATCAAGCTGTACTAACTCAGCAACCCAGGCAAACCCAGGAACAATATTGGCTCCTAAGACACAAGCAAGTCCAAAGGCAGTACCGCCGGCAGCCCCAGCGCCTGGTGCATTGCGGACACTTGTGAGTGTCAATGACTCCAGCACGTCAGCAAGTCGATTAAGTCCACGCTCGAGAAGCAATACCTCTTGAGCGTTGGCTCCCTTTTGAGGTGCAAACATGTAGGCAGCTCCATTTTTGCCTAGTAAAGGACTTTTGACATCGGTAGCAACGGAGATGAAAGTAGCATCAGCTCTCGCCATGAGATGCGTAAGATCGCAGGTGCTTAAATTAATCAGTGAACCTCCACCTAAGGAAAGTTCTTGTCCTGCAATGTTTAGAAATCTTGCACCCAGGGCTCTGAGCAATCCTGTGCCACCATCAGTGGAGGCGCTTCCGCCTACTGTAACTACAATATTGGTCTTGCCCTCACTAAGACACTGCCTGAGCACCTGTCCGGTCCCTAGCGTGTGAGCTTCAAGTGGAGCTAAGTTGCTGGAGCCAATTAAGGTGAGACCTGAGGCAGATGCCAGTTCAATAACTGTTAGATTAGGCAGACACAGCCAGTTTGCCATAACGGGCTGCCCCACTGGTCCTGTGACTTCCAGAGTTCTAATCTTGCCTCCGAGTGCCATATGAAGAGCATCAATGGTGCCATCGCCACCGTCGGCTACAGGTGTTAAGATAAGCTGCGCTGGGTAGCCAGATTCTGTTATGCCGCAGGCAATAGCTTGAGCTACTTCACTAGGAGTTAGTGTTCCCTTGAAAGCTGTTGGTGCTATGAGGATTTTCCTCAATGGTATCTACTAGAGAATGCAAAGCCGATCGCCACCACGCTGTTTGGCCAGCTCTAATGCTTGTAAAGCTCTCTGTACTAAGTCCTTAGGTTCTCTGGCATGAGTTGGGAATGCTGCAATGCCTAAACTAAGCGTAACCGTTACAGACTGTGAGCCTATGTTTATTACTTTGGCACCAACCTTTTTCCTAATTCGCTCAGCAACAACGGTAGCACCCGAAGCATTTGTTTCAGGAAATACAACTGCCAGCTCGGAGTTTGAATAACGAGCAGGGATATCTACATCACGTGTTGAGAGCCGTGTTTCGCTCGCAACCTCTCTTAAAATGTGCTCGGCAACCTGATTGCCGTATTGCCTGACCGCGTCTTCAATCTGGCGGTCTGGACGAACCTGCGTAACGGATTGAGGAGTGCAGCAAGAATGCAG
>JACQVM010000325.1 GCA_016209785.1 Candidatus Melainabacteria bacterium
GAAAGGGAAAAAGCTGAAGCAGCATTCAAGAGCGTTGAGGAATTGATCAAAACCAGTTTGAACAATGCGCTTAAGCCCTTGGAGAAAATCGATGCCACAATTACCCAGAAGAGAAGCAGTGCAGATAAAGCACTACGTGAAGCTACAGACTCAGTTGTGAAAGCCAACACTGCAAAGGATTTTGGTACGAGCTTATCGCTGCTGCTAAACCAAGACAAATAGACTGAATCAGATGAAGCAGTTATTAAGGCCAAAGAAAATTTAGCAATCTCTCAAAGCACCTTAGATAAGGTCAAAAAAGATGATCAGAAGGCAAAAGGGCTAATAAATCGTGGACGAGGAGGTACCAGAAGAGTCGACATAGAGCTTGGAGTCTACGTTGAGAATGAACCGATTGTACACTACAAGGCAAGTCAATCGGTTAGAGACGCCGAACTAAAGGTCGAGCAGAACAAAAAGCTCTTAGAAGCTGCAAAAGATGCAGCTAGGCAGCGTGTTTCAGGTAACGAGCTTCAAGAACTTGCTACAACAGCACAAAACAGCAGGGACACGGTAGCAAGCGCTAAAGATAAACTTTCAACAGCAGCAGATGCTATGAAAGCTGCAGAAGATGATGCTCACACTGCCTTAGCAGATGAAAAGTATGCAGAGGCAGCCGCCAAAGCTAAGCAAGCACTAACTCAAAAGTCTGAGTTTGAACTACAGGCTGATAACATTGAAAAGGCTCGCGATAGCGCTAAGGATGCTGCAGATAAGGCATCAAAGATCGAAGCCGACATGGAAACAAAAGCCCTCACCCTAGTTACGTCCATTTCAACGACGTTTACCACTGATAATCAAAGTCTTGACCAACAGAACAAAACAGCAAAAGATTACCAGAGCACACTGCTACAAAAATCTGACGACGCAAAAAGGGCTTCTGACACTGCTTCCACGTACTATCAGGGCTTTCTGAGGCAAATACAGGACGATTACGGTAATTCTGAGGATACGATTGATAAGAGCGCTCTAGCACAAGAAGTTCTTAGTGCTCTGCCCACAAAACCTACTGGGATGGATCGACAAATTAATCTCACAGTTAAGAAACCATCAGACGATCCAAACTATCTATTTGTAGAGTTATTCTTGACTGTCCAACAACTTCCAGCAACCTTCGTCAGCCACCAGCGAACTCTCAAGTCAGCCAAGTCGAAGCGCGATGAATTGGTCACTCAAATCTTTAGCAAGGCTGAGTCCATAAGCACAGCAGAGACTAAACTCAAATCATACATTGCTAGCTATGATAGTACAGTTGGCTTCCTCCAAGGCTGGATAAACGCTCCTCGCTAGTACTTAAGTCGTGCGGTTTTGGTCAGCCATGATTGTCTTCACCGTGGCGCGTGTTGTTAACTGAAACAACCCTCAAAAAATGAAGCGCTGTTACTCCTAAATCGGTGTTGTGGGCTGTAGTTCTGGGTAGATAGGGAATAGCCTTTGCTTTGAAAGATAGGACACAGGTGCTATGACAAGTCAAGGCCTTTGAGGAGCATGTAATGTCAGACAAACACAACGAACATCTTGAGGACAAAGCTGAAGAATCATCCCAGAAGTTCAAAGATGCCACAGAACCACGAGCAACCCCGGCCGACTCTGATGTTGAACAGTTTAGCCATGGCACCAAAAGTTATTATACCAACCGTCGTGTCGGGCTAAGAGACAGAGACACAGCCGAGCTCCTACCACCCAGACCAGACATTGTCGATGAGAGAAAGTCTCTCCAAGAAAGCAGCGCACCAAGTCACAGCAGCTCAGTGGCTGAAATGCTTCGCGAGACGTTAGAACAATTACTAGAGACATTTCGATTACTGAGCCAACGCCTAACCTCTCGTAGTGTCCAGCGACCGGTAGACAGTACCCTCCATCACACAACAAAGACATCAGATGAACGCTCTGCATTCATGACGCGCCTGGCAGAAAGCTCCAGAACCAAAGACAGAACTACCTCAGATATCCTTCCCTGGGAAACTCAACATTATCGCGCCCACATTAGCCACTTACAGGACTCTGCCAAAGAAAACGCCCTGCAGGAAAAGGAGCTAAGTAGACATGGACGTTCTGAATGGCTTCAAGCTCAATCTGCCTGGAGACAGTCGCAGACTGCAAACACTCCAGAGACGAAGTTGCCTGGGCTAGAGGCTGCCGAACGTCATGCAAAATCAGCCATTCACGACTATCAAGAGGCGAACAAGCATCTCAGTGCAAGACTAGAGGCTCTTAAGCAAACATCGGATCTTGCTCACATTAATCTTGATGGTGGCAAAATTCGCAGGATTAACAAAACCGTCAGACTAGTAGAGCGTAAACAGCACATTGTCAACGATCGCTTAGACGAGTTAGAAGAATTTGTAGACCAGCTTGCAAATGAGCAAACGGCCATCATGCTCGAGCAAGCAACCCGTACTCTGAGCCAGAAAAGCGAACCACTTTCTCCTATCAATGACCGTCCTCAGGAAGTGCCGGTAAAGGCAAAGCCGGAGGAGACCAAGCCAAAGCCGGAGGAGACCAAGCCAAAGCCGGAGGAGACCAAGCCAAAGCCGGAGGAGACCAAGCCAAAGC
>JACQVM010000028.1 GCA_016209785.1 Candidatus Melainabacteria bacterium
ACATAGGACAGGTCGTAATCCGAGCCCATAATGGCAGCTTTTGTTCCTACCTTAAACAATGCCCCCAAAGTGCCGGCCACACCAACCTTGCCTACCAGCGACAGCTTCGATAGAAGAGCCAGGCTGGTGCCACCGCTAAAATACGCTCCAGCTAATGCAACCCCAGTGATGCCTAAATCGGCAGCTACATCAGCAAGTGCTCCTTTGGATTCCGTGAAATTATCCAGTGCACGCAAGTAAGTCTCAACGAGATTGGCTTGCACTGCCGGAGATACCCCTGCAAAGTTGCGGGCTGCTTCGGCAAGTGTCTTAACCTGTTGCCTGTGAGCTTGATCACTTTGAAATCCTGTGCCGTCCCAAAACTCATCGACAAGATCAGCACCCACACCTGCCCTGCTCTCATAATACTCATCGCGCACAGCATTAAAATCATCAAGCACACCACCAGACCCGCGCCTGAGCAGTCGTTTTATCTCAGTCAGATCTCTGCCTCCAAGCTCAGCGAACAGATCGGCAGTAAGATTGCCTCCATACTTCTTAGCGTAGGCAGACTGCATCAGCTCGATACCGGCTGGATTGAGTGCTCTCAATAAGTCCTTAATCTCATCCTCACAGGTTCCTGCGCCAAGCATGTAGGCACGCATTTTGTCTTCAGGATTCATTTTGCCCTGGCGAAGAACATGTAGCGCTACTTTACGTTCTTCTGCACCAAAGCCAGCAAAAACAGTCTCTTGAAGAGCATGCGCATGCTTATCAGCAAGATCATCGGTAAGCAATTTTCGTCGCTCCTCCTCAGATACAGTGGTCATCTCCTGGTAGAGTCCAAACTCATCATCATCAAGAACACCACGATGGAGGTCTACTTTCAGCTCAATTGGCACATAAGCCTGGTCAATCAGGTGCATACCGTATTTTGCAAATTGCAATTCACCAAGAGCACCTTTAAGTGCATCCTTGAATGACTCTAAAAGCTGATTGTCTTCTGCTGTTTTTGGCAAGCTGATGCGCTCATGCAACCAGGGATTATCCTTGAAGGCTTGCTCAACAATTGCAATGACATAGCGGCTATTGGTGCCACCAACGGAGTTTCGAACAGCGCTATCGAGAAGATATTTATCCACAACAAAGCCAAGACTCGCAAACATAGTCATGGGTGCAGCCGCCACTGCGCCGAGAGTTTCTGTAATGTCTTTCTCGTGACGTTCAGCAGCAATCAGCTTCAGCTTTGCAACAATATCAACCCTAGGTAAAACGCTCTGGTCAATTTGCTTCAAGAGCTCAATGGCTGTCTGCCGTTCTGCCCCTTCATCTAATCTGTCAGCTACCTTCTGCTCAAGTTGCTTTCTAAATTCCGGGTTCTCCCGGTATGCCTTTTGCTCGTCAAGGCTCATTTCCTGTATGGCCTCAATGATGTTCTGCTCGTTGTTATTAAGCCAAAGCAGGCCAGTATGTGTGTTTACATCAATCTTGTCCATTACAGACCGAACAATATTGCGCGATTGTCCAAAATTTGGGGCTGAGATCTTCTTGTCGAGCAGCGATAGTACTAGCTCTGTCTCTTTTGGATTTAAAATTTGCGAAAGCACAGAGTCGATTTGCTTGCGATACGCAGGTTGATCTCGTAAATATTGCCAATCCTTTTCGCTCATGGACTCAACTGTGCTCAGAACATCGTGCACATTGTCATCGAAAACAATACCTTTATGTTGCCAGAGCTTACTAACCAGTGAGCCACCTTGCACAGCAATCATGTCCTCCCAGCGTGCCACCTCCGTTTCATTGCCTGCAGACACCAATGCAGCGTGGAGGCCATTGTAATGCTCAACAGCTTGTCTGTCCGAGTCCGACCAAGTTGTATTGCTCTGTTCAAGAACCAACTCTCGACCTCTAAAAAAAAGCTGACGATCTGCATCATCCATCGTGAACAAGGCAAATTCTATGCCCTTCTCGCTGTCACCAAAGAAGCTGGTATTGTCACGAATTTGGGTTGTTGTACTAATCTTTCCGGTCTCAACAATTTCATGCAAGTGATTGAGCTCGTCCTGGCTTACCTGGGTTTTGCTAGAGAACACAGACATGAGTACACCACTGCCATAACAATCGTGTGCTGTTTTAGCCTGAAAGGCAGTGTTGATTAGTACATGCCCTCCGCCGTTAAGAAACTTCTGTCTAACTTCCTTGGAAGCACCAGTAAAAACTTGTTGAAACAGATCTGCATTGCTAGATTTGAGCGCTATATCTGCCAGGTTAAGAACATCGTCATCGCTTAACTTGTCAGCTCCTTTGAGGTAAATCTCCGAGGACTTCCTTGTGAACTCTGACAAATGGCGGCTGTCTTTGAGCGCATCTGCAATACCATTGCCAAATCGTTGCCTGTACGCCCTGTCTACTGCCGCAATTTGCTGTGAATTCATAATAGCTAGCGAGTCCAGAATATCCTTTTCAATTTCTTTGGCGGCACGGCCAAACACCCACTGCGAGAGTTCATTGAGATTGCCGTGAATTCGTCCAGCCATGTCGTTGTCATCATCCACGTCAAACGCTCCAGCAAACCTAAGATAGGGCAAAGTGCCATTGTCCATGAATCTTTCGGACGACATTGCCGCCAGGTTGACCCAATCAGCACGAGAAGTGTCTTGACTCCATTGATCCGATAATTGCCCAGCAAGCAGACCATAAGTTCCCTTCTCTGCCAACACAAACCCTTCCAGACCATCATCTATCGGTGCATCAAAGTACTTACTTCCACTCATGGTCTACTCCCCCACGACATATAATTTGTTTGATATCCATGGCACGTTGCTGTGCCCGGTTTGCTTCGGCAAATCTACTTTGTACAAAATACAAGGTGCCCAGCTCGTCTAGTACCTCTGCCACCACAGGTGAATGTGGACCACAAGCACCCTCGAAGGTAACCAATGCTCTCTTGTAAACGCGCTCTGCTTGCTTAAACTTACCCTGGTCGCTGAGCGCAGAAGCAAGATAACAAAGGCGTTCTCCAACAATTGGGTGATTGCTGCCCAACTCTGTCTCCTTCAATTGGACAGCTTGCCTGAAAAGTCTTTCTGCTTGTCCATACTTATGCTCTAGCTTCAGAGCTATTCCTCTGAGAACCAGGTCTTCACCAGCCATGTCACTACCGTTGTACTTATTGGCAGTTTTGCAATCTGTTTTGCCATTTACAGCAGTCACCCCTACAAACTGTAAGGAAAGTAGCACTACGACAAGAACAACTATGTTTTTCATCCTCATCCCGAAGCCCCCGTAATCTGTGGTGAGGAAACGATAATAAGCAAGCTGGGCAGCAAGTGACAGGCCAGATTTGCCAGTCTTGACTGTGAAATCTAACAGTGGTGTGCTGCCTCTAGGATCTAACCGAAACGTCTCAATCGTTTAACCCATTCATAATGTTGAGATATGTCTTGAGAACTGCTCAGTCCTAGTCGTTCTAAAGGCGAGCCTCCCAGAAAGGTCCGGTATCGCCACACATACCAAGGTGGTAGATCTAAAGCAGCTAGCAGCTCCTGACTTTTTCTGATGGCTTCCCACTGGGAAACACTAGACTCATCGGAATCTCTATTACCTTTGCGACATATTGCGGTCCCAATGCTTGAGTAACTACTGCACCGTCCAGGCAGCTTGGGGAATCGCTCGATCTGAGCCACGATGTCAGCATGGCTAACGCCACCATATAGCTGAGGGTATTTGCCACTGCTGCTTATAAGAAAGCCATCAATGCTCCGATCTACTTTCCGTATGGCATCCAGGATGCTGCCAAAATACCCGGTATCTATGACAACTGAGTCTGGTGGCACTTCCTTCAACCACTGTTGCTGAGTTGGCACGTCAGATAGCTGCAGCCGGCTCCAGTGAAAATATTGAACACGCCTTCCGTGGAAGCGCAAAATAGGAACAAGCGGCCAGGTGTCACGTCCAAGCAAAACAACGGTGCGGAAGGATGGCACCTGCTCCAAAATCCTGGTGGCTACTTGCTTTACCATCTGAGCTGTGTCATTGATGTTAGCATCACCAGAGCGTCTGACTGTGGTTTGCACTGTTGGCTTAACATCATTCTGGCGACCTTGAGAGTCACGTGCAAGCTCCTGTGCCCGTATAAGCAACCTTTGGGCGTCAGCAGCTGAAAGGGGCTTCCCTGTCCTAACGTGCTGTACTACCAGATCATATAAATATGGGCCGGTGTTGAGATCTTGCAGGTGCTCTCGAAGCCTAGTGGCAGTGATACACTCCAAGCCAAGAGCTTCAACTATCTGGTCAGCAACATCATCTGGCAATACCTCAAGCTTAATGCGATCCATTATTTGCTTTGCCGTAGCTCCTTTATTGATGGTTGTTTCCACCCAGGCTTTGCGACTCTCAGGCTGCTCACTAACATAGCGAACCAGGTGCGAGAGATATAAACCTTGATTCTCCATTTCAAATAGGCGCTTCATAGTTGGTGAGTCTGGACCGAGGTAGTTCTCCAGAGTCTCCGCCAAGATTAATCGTTGATAGTTAAGCATCTGGGCAGTGACGCCGCAATCAAACTGCCTTTCGACCAAGGCCACGCGGCTGGCTGGCTTATAAGCGCAAGCGATAAAATGAGCAAGCTCAGCCAGTTGCAGTCCATGATTCTCCATCTCAAATAGGCGCTGCAGTGTCCTTGAGTTCGGTTCGAAATACTCCTCAAAGAACTTCAGACTGTTCAAACGTTGCTCATTTAGCTGCTGCCAACTAGCTCCACGATTAATCTCACGCTTCACTAATTGCATACGGCTACTGTCCGTC